>JAGQVX010000004.1 GCA_020437755.1 Flavobacteriales bacterium | reverse complement strand
TTGCTCGGAGGCGTGCTGACCCTGGATGAAACTAACCCATGCATACCTCAGTTGTGTGGTTCAATCACCGGACAATCGGGCAATATGGAATCAGTAACGATTTCGTATCCTGCAGTTTGGTTGGATCCGGTATTGGTGAGCTCAAGTTGTGATATTTGTCTGGATGCCGCCGATTATTCAGTGCCAGGCGAAGTGACGTTGAATTTCAATCAGGATTACATTGTTTCCGATCCAACGAGTTTTGATTTCTGTTTTGACTTTAACCTGGTAGATCCATTGATTTGGGCTAATGGAATGGGAATGACCAGCGCTGATTTGGTATTGAGTTTCGACTACCTCACACCATGCGGTGATACACTGACTTCACAACCTGATTCAGCCTTGTGGGAAGTTCCAAATCCATTGTTGACTAGTTCAATGGAGATTAACCTCGAGAATTGTAGCCCTGTGGCGTGCATCACATATACAAATGAAGGAGATGTTGCCGTTGGTTTGGATCGAATTGCCATAGTCCCATATTGGTATGGAACACTACCAGTAGTGACTTCAGATGATTGTGTAGATTGTGAATATATTCCAAATCCTGTTAGTGCTACGATTATGGACATCAGTTGGGATGATCCATTAACTATAGAGCAATTAATAATTGCACCAGGTGAAATGATTGAGCTGTGCATCGAGATTCCTATCGACAATCCGGATGACTACGTGAATACTGTGTTGCCGTTGGAAATCACCTCTACATATTCATTGCCATGTACCTCTGGGGGGAATTTGCAGACTGTCAACGAGGGATCATTTAACCTCTATCAAAACTTCGATTTCACTCTTGCCTTCAATGAAACCAATGCAACATGTTTGAATGGCAGCTCTCAAAATGATGGCAGCGTCAATATTCTGCCTTATGATCCGGTGGGATTCGATTATGCATGGATCGGTTATCCTGGTGGTTTTGATCCTCTACCTTTTGTGAGTAATCCAACGAACATGCCTCCGGGGGATTATGTCCTTACGCTAACGGACGCTGAAACAGGTTGTGATATGGATTACCCTGTGACTATTTCTAGTGAGGAATGTTGTCAGATTACTTTGAATGATTCCACCACTACTGACTGTTTTGCTACTTTAAGTTTCGATGTTGTAGCTGATTGTGCTTCTCCAACCGTGGATGTAAACGTGACAGACCCTAACGGAAGTCCGGCTTCATTTACAGAGGATTTCACAGCTGGAGTATTGGAGGTGAGTTTTGAGACTTCAATAGACGGGGCGTACGTGGTGGATGTATTTGTCTTCTGTGGAGCAGGACCTCCTTGCGACACTTTATCTGTGAACTTGTATACAGATCCTGGCTGCTTGTCAGTACCCGAACCTAATTGCTTTGCGATATGGGACAATGAGAGTATTAACACTTATTTTATGGAGGGAAATGCCGTAATCTCAAGTGTAAATACAACCAAATATTCAGTTCTTGGAAGTGCACATGAACCCGATGCATTGTTGAACTACTACAATGCGCGCTTAGATGGAGAAGACGCCTACATATATGCCCGAGACTTCGGAGACGATGCAACGGCTAATTCAAAGACCGAATACATCATCGATGCAGTGGAGTACAATGGCTTCATATACAATGTCGGATACGGTGCGTATCCGGGTGGAAGCGGTGAGCGCAATTGCTTCATGATTTCTAAGATTGATATGGAAACGGGTATTCCCGTAGTGAGAAAGAGATATCATTTGAGCAATTCTTCCAACGATGTGGCAACGGGCATTGACATTTACCAGACGCCAAGCGGTGAGACACGATTGTTCGTAGCCGGTTACACGGATGTGAATCAAGCTCAAAGAGGTATAGATGCTTTTGCAACCAGTTTTTCTCTAAACCTGGCAATAGCGAATTTGTATACCTATGACTTTATGAACAAAAACAACTATGCTTATGAAGTTAAAAATGTAGGTCAGAATTCGCACTTTGTGGTTGTGGGTAAAGTAGAAACTTTAGCGTCGGCTTTTATGTTGGACTACAATTTCAATGTTATCGATGAATTCACTTTCAAGAGCAAGGTGTCTGAATTAACAAGTGTTGAACTCGACGGCAACCAGTTGTATTTCGTAGGCAATTACAGCCCCAATGCAAATGAAACAAAAGCCATGATCTTCAAATCGGGTTTGAGTTGGGGAAATGGGACAACCTTCCGCACACTTGAGAATTCCGGGGACAGCGAGAATTTTGATTGGGCACGTGACCTCGTCATATATAATTCACGTGTGTATATCGCCGGACAAAGTGGAGAAAATTCGAAAAGAGGACTTTTAGTTGAATTGAATCCATCAACTCTGAATCCTGTTTGGTCAAAACACACAGATCCTCAATTGTCGTTAAAGGCTGTTTCGGATATCTTACACCTGGACAACAGTATAGGTATCATTGCAGTAGGTGACACCAAAGCAGGAACCGAAGATGCGATAGCCGTAGTACATTCTGATTTGGACGGAAATTCATGCTGCCTCTCCACTACTACCATGAAAGTTGATCAGGGCGTGGATAATTTCCTATTTGGATATACTCGGATTCAGAGACAAACCGCCAATGTTAATTTGAATTTGGGATTAACACCTTTTGAACCCCTCCCCATCTGCGACCCCGAATTCAAAAACGCAGAAGACGTGCTGATGGTGTCCTCACCCAATGCTGATCTCTACGTGGTTCCTAACCCCAACGATGGACAGTTTGAATTGATGCTGTCTGCTCAAGAGGCTTGGTTGACGCAAGTGGTGATTTTGGATGTGACCGGACAAGAGATTTTCACATCAACCTATCCGGCCCAGGATCAGATTCGCTCGTTGTCAATAGGGGCCGAATTGGGACTGAAGTCGGGAATGTATCTTGTTCATGTTCGATTATCTAACGGTGAAGAACTGTCAACACGTGCTGTGGTTGGCAGGTAATAACCTTGTTCATTCATACGCAGGGCTGCTCTTTTGGGCAGCCCTGTTTGTTTATACCAGTGTGAATTTTCAAATTACCGCCAGGAGTTTTGGGCGAATCAATGATCCATTATTGCCCACTCATTTGGCGCATGCCATTTTATGAATAATAGCATGGCACAAGGCCAAATGCTATATCAACAGCGACCCGTACAGCGAAAGTAAGATCAACAAGTCACCGGTTTCGATGGATCCATTGTGATTGAAGTCAGCATTGCAGGCTGACTGGCCTATGGGTATGCAGCCGTTGCTGGACAGCAGGAACTGGCACGTTTCATCTTCCCAACGTGCACAGGGGTCGTAATTATCGGCGCAAGGCCAGGTACACCCACCACAACCCTCAAAAACACAAGAACCATCATCAATAGTTGCTTCGGGATTGTAGTTGCAAGCGTAAATTGAGGTGCAGTTATCGGTTGAAGGTTCCCAGGTAGGGCATTCATCAGGAGTTACGGTCCAATCACAGGTAGCTCCGAACATTCCCAGGAAGGGCATCAGATCACCAAAATTGATTATTCCATCGTCGTTTAAATCACCATTGGCGGCATAAGGTGAAAAGTCCAGAATACACGAACCATCAAAAATGAGTGCTTCATCGTTGTAATTGGCGGCACCAAAATATGTGCACCCCAAGCAGGATTGCCACTCGCAGATATCAATATGAACCGTGGCCTCCGGGTTGTAATTGCACGCATAGAAGTAGGTGCAGCCTTCGATTTCAGTTTGGGAACTCGCGGAAAGAGTCACGAGCACAAAGGCTACCGCGACTGTCCATTGAAACGAGAGGTGTTTTTTCATAACAAATAGATTATGACATGAGCATGGTTCGTATACCATTTGGCGCATGCCTCACTATGAATAATACCAGGGCACAAGGCCAAATGCTAAAGCGAATCCCCGAATGCACCCAGGAACAGCAGGAGGTCATAGGTGTCTATATTTCCACTGTTGTTCAGATCGGCGGCGCAATTGCCGGTGGGAACGCAAGGATTATCGGGCAGGAAAATGCACGTGCCGTCATCAACACGCGCACAAGGATCGTAATTGTAAGCGCATGCAAACGTGCATCCAAAGCAGTCCTCAAAATAGCACGACCCATCGTCGTAGGTGGCGTATGGATTAAAATTGCACGCCCAGTGCGACATGCAGTTATCGGTTGATGGCATCCAACCCTCACAGGTTTCATTGGGAATCCACTCACAAATGTCGTCGAAGGCCGGCAGAAAAAGGAGCAAATCGGGTGTGCCTACATAGTCGTCCTGGTTGAGGTCGCCGAGCAGTCCGTTGGTATAACTGAAAATACACGTGTAGTTTTCGAGAATGGCCGATGGATCATAGTTTGTGGCATCCGGATAGGTGCATCCTGCGCACGATTCCCAATCGCACACGTCAATATGCACCGTTGCCAGTGGGTCATAGTTGCAAGCAAGGGGATAGGTACATCCTTCAATTTCAAGTAGGGCAAAAGCCGATGTTCCGCAGATAGCGAACAAGGCAATCAATAGTTTAATGCGAGACATGATAGTAGTTTTAGTAGTTGAGTCGAAGGTAAACCAAATTTTGATATTCAGCAAGTTTGCATTCTTTCACATCCATTGTAAGAGGTGGGTTGCGGGAATTTGTGTGGATTGATCGATATTTGCTGCAATGGCAGCGCCCGAGAAACGTAAAATACGCGAACGATTGTTCGACCACTACCGGTTGACCATTCTCAATGAAGACAGCTATGAGGAGCGATTCTCGTTTTTATTGACCCCTGCTCGTGTACTGGCGGGTGCATTGTTGCTTGTTATCCTCGGAGGAGTTCTGATCTATGTGCTTGTTGCACTCACTCCTTTGAAGCAGTACCTGGTTCCCGATTTTACCGATTATAACTACCGCGAAGACGCCAGCTACAGCAGAGCCATGGTGGATTCATTGAGCGAAGTGATTGTAACGCAAAACCGCTACCTCGACAATGTGCGACTTATTCTTACCGGACAAGTTCCTCTCGACGATCCTCTCGACACTTCGGGTGTGGCACTCGATCCGGGAGCCCTGGAGTTTGCACTTACAAGTGAGGACTCCACGCTGAGAGCCCAAATTGCCGAACAAGATCGCTACAGTTTGATTGATGACCACGACATAGCCGATAATTCTGCCACACGTCTTCATTTGTTCAAGCCACTGGAAGGCACTTTGAGTGGAAAGTTTGATGCCGAAACCGGTCACTATGGAATTGATATCGTGGCACCGTCCAATGAAGTGGTGAAATGCGTGTTGGATGGAACGGTTATCCTATCAACCTATACATCAGACGGAGGCAATGTCATTCAGGTGCAGCACCGCAACAATCTGATAAGTGTGTACAAGCACAACTCGGTGTTGTTCCAGGAAGAGGGTGCGCGTGTCAAGGCAGGTGAATCTCTTGCAGTCATTGGGAATACCGGTGATCATAGCGACGGTCCCCATCTGCACTTTGAATTGTGGCTGGATGGCGTTCCCGTGAATCCTTTGCAGTATTTCGTTTACGAGGATTGAGATAGATTATTTGGATTGTGAGAGGGATGGGGATTCCCGGGCTCTTCTTTGCAACGCATTCATGTTTAAACGATGCGTGAACCCGAGCTAATTATCAACATATACCTGCGTAGGTTTAGGCGCGAATTCCGCAATAGATGGAGCGATTTGCTGATTATTGTTGAAAATAAAATATTTTTGCCGAATTGGAGTTAACTAAGGGCCAACAACCACTTTTATTGAAGAAGAATAACTCATACCAACGAAAATCTGTCTTAGCACTACTTGGAGTGTTGTTATTGTGGACCTCATGTTCGACCGAAAAGGACGGACTCGTGTACCGCACATTCCACAACACTACGGCCAGGTACAACGGATACTTCTACGCAGGAGAAAGCATGCGCGAAGCGCAGATGATTCTGAATGAAGAGAAGAAAGACGATTACGACAAGATACTCCCCGTTTTCGTGTATGGTGATGAGCAAGCATCTCAGGCCGTCTTTCCCCAAATGGAGCGCATTATTGAGAAAACCAGTCTGGTGATTGAAAAGCACGACATGGATATTCCCAAACGTGGCGCAAAAAAGATGAAGCGTCCCGAAATGAATAAGTGGATCGACAACAACTGGATGTTGAT
The DNA here is from genome assembly GCA_020437755.1 of Flavobacteriales bacterium. Classification (GTDB taxonomy): domain Bacteria; phylum Bacteroidota; class Bacteroidia; order Flavobacteriales_D; family Sanyastnellaceae; genus JADFAK01. The sequence continues at coordinate 59,703 of JAGQVX010000004.1, read as the reverse complement.
GGGTCAGGCTTATTTTATCAAGCAGAATTACTTCAAGGCTGAAGAGATATTCCGTTTCGTGGTGCGCAAGTACGAAGACGAAAACATCCAGGCCACAGCTCATGCCTGGCTGGGACGCGTTTATCTCGAGCGAGAAGATTGGATCAAAGCCAACAACAACTTGATCAAAGCGGCCTCCATGAAGAAGGACATTGATCAGGAGGTTCGCGCAGATGTCCTGTTGGTGTATGCCGACTATCACATTCGCCAGGGGCAGTATAAAGAAGCTGTAGAGAAACTCGAAGAGGCCATTGGGCTTATCAAGCGCAAAAAGAACAAGGCACGCCCGACCTTTATTCTGGCACAATTGTATCAGGAGTTGAACAAGTCGCAAGACGCTATCGACACGTACCGTCTCGTCACCAAGCTGCGCCCGGAGTATGAAATGGAGTTTTACGCTCAGATCAATCAGGCTCTTGCCTTCAACCGTCGCGGTGGCAATCCGGAAGAGATTAAGGCGAAGCTCATGAAGATGCTCAAAGACGATAAGAACATTGAGTATCGCGATCAGATTTATTACGCTCTTGCCGATATGTCGCTCGAGCAGCGCAACAAGCCCGAAGCGTTGGATTACCTTCAGGCTTCACTTGATGCCAACACCGACAACGTAAAGCAAAAGGCAAAGACCTACCTCAAGCTGGCCGACATCCAATTGGAGGATAGAATCTATGACGATGCACAGGCCTATTACGACAGCACGTATCAAAATATCCAGGAAGATCATCCGCGTTTCAAAGAGATTGAAAATCTGGCGCAAAGCCTCACGGAGCTGGTTACCAGTTTGAATATTATTGAACGGGAAGACAGTCTTCAGGCTTTTTGCTCCCTCAGCGACTCGGAATTGGAGAAGCGCTTGAAAGAAGTGCAAAAGCAAATTGAGCGCGAAATTGAAGAAGAGCGTCTGCGCCAGGAAGAATTGCTTGCTCAACAGCAGCAAGAAGGCTTGCCTACAGGTGCAGGAACAGGTATGTTCTGGGCGTACAACAACACCTTGCGTTCCAGTGGTTATGCCTACTTCAAGGATTTCTGGGGCGATCGTCCGCTGGAAGACAACTGGCGAAGAAGGAACAAGCTATCAACGGCATTTGACTCGGGAGATGATCCTGAAGAAGAAGAGGTTGTGGAAGAGGTGGCATCCGCCAAATCGGGTCAGGACGAAGTTCCAACGATCGACGAGCTCATGGCCGACCTACCCTGTGATAACGTAAAAATGGACGCCAGCAACGCGGCCATAGCCGAAGCACGTTACAATGCCGGGTTGCTCTACAAAGAGAAACTGGACGATGAGTCCAACGCAATTGAGCAGTGGGAGGTTCTTGTGACTGAATACGAAAACAGTGATTTCCACCCTACAGCGTATTACCAATTGTACCGAACTTACCTGGCCAAAGAAAACGAAGGCTATACCAACCTGGGCTGCGGCAACTGCAGCAGCGCCTACTGGGCAGGTGAGATTTCCAAGAAATATCCGGGATCGGAGTGGGAGAAGCTCGTGATGAATCCTGACTATAAAGACTTCAAGGAGATCAAAGAAGCGGAAGAACGTGCAGTGTATGAAGCATTGTATCAGGAGTATTATTACCGACAATATGTTTCGGTGATCCAAAAGGCCGGAGAGATTATAGCTTCCGAGCCTGAGAACCACCTTTTGTGCAAGTATCGCATGCTTAAAGCGCAAAGTATCGGACATATGGATGCCATAACCAGTCAGACCGAGAACTATGTTCAGGCGTTGACCGATGTGGTGCAGAGTTGTCCGGGAAGTGAAGAGGCTGAGTTTGCCCAAACAGCGCTGAATTACATTTCAGGAGAAATAGCGGCGCCGGTAGAAGAGATTGTTGAGGAAAAAGAACCCGAGCCGATGGTGAGTGACCTGTTCACCTACGACGAAAAGGCAATGCACTACTTTGCCGTTGTGTTCCCTCTCGATCGTGGCGATGCCAACCGCATCAAGGCTACCATTGCCGATTTCAACACGGCTTACTTCAAGTCGATGGCCTTGCGAACCACCTCAAACTTGTTGGGAAAAGAACACCAGATTGTAATGGTGAAATCATTTCGTAAGTTTGATGAAGCGCAAAGCTATTATAGCACCTTCATCCACAACGATGGAGAGCTGAAGGATTTGAATGCTGCAGGATATGACACGTTTTTGATTTCGAAAGACAATTATCTCGAATTGTTCAAGAGTCGGGAAATCGAGGCATACATGGAGTTTTTCAAGAGCAACTACGAGTAGTCCGCAAGTAAAAGAGTATTCACCCATGATCAAAAAACGAAACCAAATGGCACGTAATTTTGAATCAGCCCCAGAGCTGGCCATCAACCGATTGGTAGAAGGTACCGTGATGGAGGGCAAAATTGAATCGGATAGCAATATTCGCATCGACGGTCGATTCACAGGAGAGATTCTCACCAAGGGTCGCCTGGTTATTGGGCCAACAGGCCATGTCGACGGAACAGTGGTATGCGCCGAATCGGAAATTGAAGGGGGAATGAAGGGACGAATTCAGGTGAAACAGCTTTTGTCCCTGAAATCTACAGCCCGCGTGGATGGAGAAATATTTACCGACAAGCTTTCTATTGAGCCAGGAGCTTCTTTCACAGGTACGTGCAGTATGGGAGCTAAGGTAAAGGACATGAAGTCAAATGATGACCGAAAAGAACGGGAGTCCGTCCTCGAAGAGCAAACAGCGTAACGAAATCATGCGGTATTCCGGAATCGCCACCAAGATGGGGGTGATTATCGGGGTAATGGTTTATGCCGGAATCAAGCTCGATGAGCATTACAGTGACGGCGGTCGAATGTGGACCATTATTCTGGCACTGGTCGGAACCATCGCAGCAGTCTATCAGGTCATTCGGGACCTCATCAAATAGAAAACCCACATCATGTCTGCATTTATTACACGAAGCATTGCACTCACTGCCATACTTGGAGGCATCGTTTGGGCCCTCACCCGGTTCTCGGAAGTCCATCTGCCCGAGGTGATCTATTTGGTGATACTGGCATTTTTTGGACTGACGGTTATGTTGTTTCGCAGCCTCATCAGGGCCAATGAAAAAAGCCCATCGCGCTTTGTGAGTTCGTTCATGGGAGCAGTGGCTATCAAACTGCTGGCAACAATGGCATTCCTCGGCGTATACCTTTATCTTAATAAGGACCACCGCATAGAAATGGCCATGGCGGTCTTTGTGGTGTACATTGCGTTCATGATCATTTTAAGTTCTTCCGTAATCTCAACCCTGCGCGAAAAGTAGTCTGATAATCAGACCCAAACCCCGCGATGTCCTGCTGACGGGGGATGGCAGGTTATTCTCATACCCGTCCCATTTGAATTTATTTCAACACCTGTTGAAAAAACTTGTTTTCAGGCCTTGTCTTGTTGAACAAATCACTACTTTTGCACCGATTTTTCAAGGGCATCTTTAAGCCGATGGACAGAATGATGACATTTTCCCCTTCAAAAGCCATTTCAAGGTGGCCGGTTGTAATTGCATTGCTAATGTTCGCTTTCACTTCGCTCCATGTGAGTGCTAGCGAAGGTCATGGAGAAGAGGCGTTCAATGCCGGTGATATGATTATTCATCACATTGTTGATGCGCACTCCATTCACTTGGGAACGTTCAGCATTCCACTCCCCGTGATCCTTTACACCGAGCAGGGAATTGATATCTTCTCTTCGGGCAATTTCGTGGATGGCCATCACCAGGCGGTTCCATATACCAGCACTTCTACAGGTAACACGTACGTTCTTGAGCATGAGCATATTTACTATGCTGATGAGCACGGCCATGTGAAGACGGAAATGGTGAAGGATGACAAAGGAAATGACGTAGAAACCAAGATGGGGCCTATGGATTTCTCAATTACCAAGTCGGTATTGGGGATGTTCCTCATTATTTTTCTCATGATTCTTGTTTTCCGTGCCGTGGCAAGTGGTTACAAGAAGCGTGCAGGGCAGGCGCCAAAAGGTATTCAGAACCTGTTCGAGCCATTGATTCTGTTCATTCGTGATGAGGTGGCTATTCCGTCTATCGGAGAAAAGAAGGCCGACCGTTACACTCCATTCTTGTTGACAGTGTTCTTCTTTATTTGGATGTGTAATATGTTGGGATTGATTCCATTCATTGGAGGTTTCAATATTACCGGTACTATGAGTATTACCTTGGTACTGGCAGCGATTGTATTCATCATTACCACGGTGAGTGGTAACAAGCACTACTGGGGACATATTTTATGGCCTCCGGGAGTTCCATTGCCCATCAAGTTTATCCTGGTTCCTATTGAATTTGCATCTATCTTCATCAAGCCAGCAGTATTGATGGTGCGTCTTACGGCCAACATTACCGCAGGACACATTATCATCCTCGCGTTTGTGAGTTTGGTGATATTGTTTGGTGAACAAGGACAGGCAATCGGAGCCGGTGTTGGAGTAGGAATCGGAGCGGTGTTGTTCATGGTGTTCATGTTCTTCATCGAGCTTTTGGTGGCGTTCCTTCAGGCGTATGTATTCACCCTGTTGGCGGCACTTTATTTTGGAGATGCAACGCAAGACGGGCATCATTAAAGAGAAAATAGTTAGAAATAAACCATAACAAATACATTAAAAATGGAATTGTTGACAGTAATGCTTGACGTAATGGGTCAAGGACTTGCAGGAATCGGAGCTGGTGCAGCTGCTATTGGAGCCGGTATCGGTGTAGGACGTATTGGTGGATCTGCTCTTGAGGCTATGGCTCGTCAGCCAGAAGCATCGGGTGACCTCCGTGCAAACATGATCGTTGCTGCGGCACTTGTAGAAGGTGTTGCTCTTTTCGCTGTGATCGTGTGTCTGCTGGTTGCTCTTGTACCTGCATAATTTAGTTTACCCAAACAACCAAAGCATAGGATACTATGGACGGTTTATTACAAGTTAGCTGGGGAACAGTTTTCTGGGCATCCGTTTCTTTCGTGATCGTATTGATCTTGTTAAAGAAAATGGCCTGGGGACCTATCCTGAAAGCACTTAAAGATCGTGAGACATCGATTGAGAACGCTTTGAGCGAAGCTGAGAAGGCACGTGGCGAAATGGCCAGTCTTCAGGCGGGCAATGAAAAGCTCCTCAAAGAAGCTCGCGAAGAACGGGATCATATTCTGAAAGAAGCTCGTGAAATGCGTGATTCGATGATTTCAGAAGCGAAGAACACCGCGAAGTCGGAAGGCGAGAAGATGATCGCTTCGGCTCGTGAGGCTATTGAGAACGAAAAGAATGCTGCCCTTGCCGAAATGAAGGCTCAGGTTGCTTCACTTTCGTTGGATATTGCCGAAAAAGTGATTCGCCAGAAATTGTCTGACGACGCATCGCAACAGGCATTGGTTCAGAATATGCTTAATGATGTCAAGCTTAACTAATCTCAAGCATGAGGCATTCAAAAATTGCATCACGTTACGCAAAGTCCATCTTTGATTTAGCCATCGAGCGCAATGCGCTGGACAAGGCTCAGATCGATATGGAAATTCTTGCCGGCACTATTGGTGAAAGTAAGGACCTTCAGTTGTTGCTGAAGAGCCCTATTATCCATGCCGATAAGAAGATGAATATTCTCAAGTCGGTTTTCGGTTCACAGTTGGGTGAGATTTCAATGAAATTCGTTGAGATCATCACCAATAAAGGACGTGAAGGACTGCTCGAGGATATCTCAAATGCGTTTGTTATCATGGCCAAGGAGAGGAATAACATCTTCGGTGCTGTGGTTCAAACACCGGTTGCATTGTCGGACGCCGCACGCGAGAAGATCATGTCTATTGTACAAGGCATTCGTCCGGGTACAATTGAGCTACAAGAAGTTATTAATAAAGATCTCATCGGCGGATTTGTACTGAAAGTGGGAGACAAGATGATTGATTCATCATTGGCCTCGCAACTGGCTTCCCTTCGCAGGGAGTTTACAGACAATCCGTACGTAGCAGAATATTAAAGGCTAGCGCCTAAAAAACATCAGATACATGGCTGCAGTAAAACCAGCAGAAGTATCCGCGATTCTGAGAGAACAACTCGCGGGATTTAAATCTGAAGCTGAACTTCAGGAAGTCGGTACCGTACTCCAGGTGGGTGACGGGATTGCTCGTATTTACGGATTGTCGAATGTACAATCGGGTGAGCTTATCGAGTTCGAAAACGGAGTACGTGGAATCGTACTGAACCTTGAGGAAGACAACGTTGGTGCCGTATTGCTCGAACCATCGGGAAACCTTAAGGAAGGTGCTTCAGTGAAGCGTACCGGACGTATTGCCTCGATCAATGTAGGTGAAGGAATGTTGGGTCGTGTGGTAAACACGCTGGGTGAGGCAATCGATGGTAAAGGACCGCTCCAGGGCGAAATGTTCGAAATGCCTATCGAGCGTAAAGCACCGGGGGTAATCTTCCGTCAGCCGGTAAATGAGCCGTTGCAAACAGGTATCAAGGCGGTTGACGCCATGATTCCAATCGGCCGTGGTCAGCGTGAGTTGATCATTGGTGACCGTCAGACGGGTAAAACGTCGGTAGCTATTGATACTATTATCAATCAGCGCGAGTTTTACGATCGTGGAGAGCCTGTTTTCTGTATCTATGTGGCTATTGGTCAAAAAGGATCTACCGTTGCAGGTATTGTGAAAATGCTCGAGGACAACGGAGCAATGGATTACACCGTTGTTGTTGCCGCGAATGCATCTGATCCTGCACCACTCCAGTTCTACGCTCCTTTCGCAGGTGCGGCAATTGGAGAATATTTCCGCGACACAGGTCGTCCGGCGTTGATCGTTTATGATGATTTGTCGAAGCAAGCGGTTGCTTACCGTGAGGTTTCGTTGTTGCTCCGTCGTCCTCCGGGCCGTGAGGCATATCCGGGTGACGTATTCTACCTCCACTCGCGCCTTTTGGAGCGTGCAGCGAAGGTAATTGCGGATGATGATATCGCGAAAAACATGAACGACCTTCCGGCATCTTTGGCTCCCAAAGTGAAGGGTGGTGGTTCGCTTACAGCACTTCCTATTATTGAAACCCAGGCGGGTGACGTTTCGGCGTACATTCCTACCAACGTAATTTCAATTACCGACGGTCAGATCTTCCTCGAATCAAACCTATTCCTTTCAGGTGTTCGTCCGGCGATCAACGTAGGTATCTCGGTATCGCGTGTAGGTGGTTCGGCTCAGATTAAGTCGATGAAGAAAGTTGCCGGTACCTTGAAGCTCGACCAGGCTCAGTATCGTGAGTTGGAGGCATTCGCCAAATTCGGATCTGACCTTGATGACGCGACTATGGCCGTGATCAACAAGGGTAAGCGAAACGTGGAGTTGCTGAAGCAAGGGTTGAACTCTCCGCTTCCTGTTGAACAGCAGGTAGCAATCATCTACTGCGGTACAAAAGGTTTGATTCAACGTGTACCTGTAGATAAGGTTCGTGAGTTTGAAATGGAATTCCTCGAGTATATGCGTGCCAACCACGCTGATGTCCTCGCAGATTTGAAAGCCGGAAAACTCACCGACGAAATCACAGGAACACTCGAAAAGGTTTGTGCAGATCTTTCTGCTAAATACTGATAATCCAGGCTCATGGCAAATTTGAAAGAAATACGTACGAGGATTGCATCGGTTAACTCAACCATGCAGATCACGTCTGCCATGAAAATGGTTTCTGCAGCCAAATTGAAGAAGGCTCAGGACGCCATTACGCAGATGCGCCCGTATGCTGAAAAATTGCAGGAGATTCTTTCAAATGTAAGTGCTAGTCTCGATGCTTCCGAAGGCGTTTATAGCCAGGAGCGCGAGGTGAAGAATGTTCTCTACATCGCGGTTACCAGTAACCGTGGATTGTGTGGTGCCTTCAACAACTCCGTGATCAAGGGCATTAGCCAAAAGATTCGTGAGGAACATGCTGAAGTAAAAGTGTTGAGTTTGGGTAAGAAAGCGCATGAAGTTTTCGCCAAAAGCAACCGCAACACCACAGATGGTTTCCCCGGAAACGTTGTATATGGCATTTGGGATGACCTTACATTTGACAATGTAGCTGATGTGGCATCGGTTGTCATGAAACAGTACCGCGAGGGCAAGTGGGATAAAGTGGTTTTGGTTTATAACCGCTTTAAAAATGCTGCCTCTCAAGAATTGATGATGGAACCTTTTCTACCTGTAAAACCGGTTGAATCGGATGAACAAGCATCAAGCGCTGTGGAGTACATCTTCGAGCCTAGCAAAGAATACATTGTTGAAGAGATGATTCCGAAATCATTGAAGGTTCAGTTGTACAAAGCGATGTTGGATTCACGTGCGTCGGAACACGGTGCGCGTATGACCGCAATGCATAAAGCTACAGACAACGCAAGCGAGATGTTGAAAGAATTGAAATTGCATTACAACAAAGCTCGTCAGGCGGCGATTACAGGAGAGATTCTGGAAATCGTAGGTGGGGCGGAAGCTTTGAATGGATAATATTATCTACGGACATGGATCAGAAAATCCCGCCCCTCGGCGGGATTTTTTGTTGGTACACGGCACGAATGTTGATGCACCCCCGCATTTGGCGGATGCCTCATAAAACCGCCACAACCACATGGTACGAAACTGATGTGGAAACCCGTTCAAACCCCTTATATTCGTCGCATGCCAACCGGTACGTTTTCGTTGACCCTTCGCAGCCGCATCTACTTTTCGATGCTGGCGCTACTGGTCATTTCCTTTGTGGTTACCGGTGTTACGGCCTATTACAACTACCGCGTTCAAGACGGGCAATACCACGAAGGCCGCTTTAAACGTAAGGAAGGAGCAGTACAAGCGTCCATTGAGTATTTCATTCGCAGCAGGGGTGGATCTTTACCGGCCGATAGTGTAACGGACGTGTTCTCCTACAAGATCAATGAGCTTGCGGATATACACAATATGAGTATCAGTTTGTTTGATCTCCGCGGCAACATCCTGCTCTCGTCTACACCGGCCGACTCGGTGAGCATGGAAATGTTTGAACCCCAGATTGAATACACAATTTTCAAGCAACTTTCCACGGGGTCACCACGCGCGGAGGAAGAGAAAACCGTGGGCGACCAAACCTTTATCCTCGCCTATTGGTACGTACTTGATATGAACGGTAAACCACTGTTTATCACCAATGTACAGTATGATAAAACCGAAGTGAACCGCGAGGAACTGCAGCAGTTTCTTATTGAGCTTACAGTCATTTATATCGTACTGTTCATTGGCGCGAGTATGTTGGCTTTTGTGCTGTCCAATTACATCACGAAATCCCTTCAACGTATTGGACAGCGTATGTCCAATGTGCGATTGGGCGTGCGCAATGAACCGTTGGAATGGCATAGTAAAGACGAGATTGGAGCGCTGGTAGCCGAGTACAACCGGATGCTCAAAGAGGTTGAAGAGAACGCTGAAAAACTAGCGCGTAGTGAGCGGGAGAGCGCATGGCGGGAAATGGCCAAGCAAGTGGCCCATGAGATCAAGAATCCGCTTACGCCGATGAAACTCCGCATTCAGCACCTGGAGCGGAGCTGGGATGATGAAGTGCCTGAATTTGGCGATCGTCTTAAGGAAACCACCAAGTCGCTGGTTCAGCAAATAGACACCCTCACGCACATTGCCAACGAGTTTTCCCACTTTGCCATTATGCCACGAGCGCGAAAGGTAAGTGTGGATATGACCGAACTGGTGAGAAACACCGTGGACTTGTTCCAGAATCAAAAAGAGGTGGAAGTCACATTCTCCGATCATACCACCCGAAAGGCCGTAGTGGAGGCCGATAAAGATCAAATGGTGCGCGTAGTGAACAACCTGATAACGAATTCCATTCAGGCGATTTCTCCTGACAAAAGCGGATTGGTCAACGTGAGTGTCAAGGAATATGAATCCATGGTTATGGTGGAGGTGAATGACAACGGCTCGGGAATTTCGGAAGAGCTGCAAGACAAGATCTTTGTCCCCAACTTCACCACTAAGAGCACCGGAACGGGCTTGGGACTGGCCATGGTGAAGAATATTGTGGAGCAGGCGGGAGGAGATATCTGGTTCAAAACCAAGCCCGGCAAAGGCACTACCTTTTTCGTAACCTTACCACTTCAAGTTTCGACCCCGGATGCTCCGAAATAACGATACTGTGAGGCTAGGCCTCTTTCCTCACTTTTACTTCAAACAACACCGGTCGAGACGGACTGGCGTCATTCTCAAATGGGGCAAACTGCAAATTGAGCAGATACACGCCATCGACAATACGGCTGGGGACGTAAATAAGCTCGGTAATCGTTGAATCGAGGCGTGGAGCTTCCGGGTAGTTCCAAAATGCATGGTGAGCCTTTAAAAGGCCTTCATCGGTCTCACGGTCAACGGATGGGGTGTCGATGAGCAAATGTTTTACACCCTTTTCACGCAGCAGAACGGCTGCCTCTTCGGTGAGATAGGGTGGATTGGTATTGCTATACGCTCGGGTGTTCTTGGATTCTTCATTGGGCAATGTGCGTATGATCAGGGCTTCCTGAAAGTCTCCTCCCGTTGCCGATTCAATTTGGGCCGCCGTAATCACAGCATCGCCGGGCTTTTCCCAGGCCAACGTGCGCGCGCTGACTTCAGGTTCGATGCTGATTAGTCGCGCCATGCACATAAATCGATCTACCGCCTGATTGACTGAGTAAAACTCTTTAGAAATATGCCCCACGCATTCCGTGTGGGTGCCATGGCCGTGCGGATTGAAAACAATATCGCGAAAGTTTACCGAGCCACCTTCGGCCACGCTTCCCACAAAACCATTGGCGCGAACGGGCTCCATGGTAATGGGTGGAACATACCAGGCCGATAGGCGGCCATCGCCGGCCTTCAAGGGAATGGAAATATCAAGAGGCTTGGCGAAATCCACCTGAAGGATTTCCATGCGGTGACATACTGTAGCAATCATGATTCAATGATAAAGAATTCCGAGGCAATTGCATCGGCGCGAAGCAAACCTTTTCGCGTGAGGTTGAGCCGGCCCTCGTGGATTTCTGCTTCTCCGTGCTCCACAAGCTCCTTTGGATCGAAGGGTAATGCGGTATGGGACGCTTCACGACATAGCGCACGGGCTGTTTCCAGATCAATTCCTGCCGTAGTGCGCAGGCCGGTGAGCAGGTATTCATTGTAGCGGTCGAAGGCCGACAATTCCTCGCGTTCGAACCAAGGGGTTCCATCGGTGAGTTGTGCGGCATAGCGCACGTTATTCGCTACATTCCATTGTCGGGATTGGCCATCAAAACTGTGCGCCGACGGACCAATACCCAGGTAGTGCGTACCGCTCCAATACGCACTGTTGTGCTTTGATTCGTAGCCTTTTCGGGCGAAATTACTCACTTCGTAGAGGTGTATTCCTGCCGATTCTAACCGGTCGATGAGGGTGAGGTACTGCGATGCGGCGAGGTCGTCGGGAGGCAAGCGGAGCTTGCCGGCGCTTTTCCATTTGGCGAATGCCGTATGCTCCTCAATAGTAAGACAATAGCAACTCAAATGCGGCACGTTCAACTCAAGAGCCTGATCAATGTTGCGGATCCACGCGTCCATCGACAGCTCGGGCAATGCGTAAATGAGATCGATGGTGAGGTTGTCGATACCCGCTTGCTGGGCCCTGTGCACGCTGGCCACCGCCTCGGCCGCGCTGTGTGCGCGATTCATGCGTTTCAGGTCTTCGTCACGAAAACTTTGAATGCCAATACTCAGTCGGTTGATGCCCATTGCGGCGTATTCCTCAGCGATTCCCTCACGAAGATCGTCGGGATTGCATTCCAGTGTAATTTCGGGTTGCTCAACTACGTCGAAATGCGCGTACACCGCATTGATCAAGTCTTTCAACTCGCTGGTATCCAGCATACTGGGTGTTCCACCTCCGAAATAAATGGTGTGAACCGGCTGCTGGTTGAGGTAGTCTTTTCGCAACTGCAATTCACTGTGCATGGCGCTCATTACACGCTCCCGGGTTTTGAGACTCGTGGAAAAATGGAAATCGCAGTAGTGACAGGCTTGCCTGCAAAAAGGAATATGAAAATAAACACCGGCCATCACTCTCCAAATGCCTGTCTGATTCGAGGGTCTTTTTCACCCTGATGCAGACTTTGGATCATTTGTTCGATTTGGTTTTGTCGGTTTTCGGCATTCGCCAAATCTTTATTCAGTCGCTCAATCGTGGCAACATCACCGCCAACATTTTGAGCGTTTTCCAGTTCGATGGCAATGCCTTCGGCTTCCACGGCATAGCGGTTCACCAATCCATAAAGCGACTGGTACCCTGAAAATTTAACCCACCAGGGCGAGGCATTGCGCGCAATATCCTGCAGATCGCCCAGTCCGGTTTCGACTACATTGAAATCCTGGCGCTGGAGAAATTCGCCGTAGTAATTAACAAATTCGTACAACTCACCCTGGTTGAGTGCTGATAGGTTTTTTCGAAAGAAATTGAGATTCTCTGCACGTCCCGACTGGGCGTATAGATTACCCAGGGGCAACAGCAGGAGGTGATCTCCTTTGGTTTCCATTTCATGAGCCTTTGCCAGACCGGCGTTGGCATCTACCTGCACCATACCGTACAGTCCGGCGGTAATTACGGCATAGGATGGATCCTTGATAGCCTTTTCGAAATCGGCCAGATGATCGGCAGCGAAAGGTGCATTGGCCAAGGTCATAACCGCAGCTGCGCGCACGAGTGATTTTTCGTCTTTGAGCATCTGCACAATACGGTCGTGCGAGGCGGCAACCAATTCAGGGTAGTCCTGAATAGCTTCGAGGGCCATTTCGCGCATGCGCCAAAATGGATCATTGAGGGCTTCTTGAATAATGGCGCCCGTTTCTCCTTGTGGATTATCGAGTAGGAAATCCAATGCTTCGAAGCGATCCATCAGATTTTTTCCCTCACGGTATTGCAGGGCATACCACGAAGAGGGCTTGAGGTCTTCCTTTTCCCAGAGCATGTATTTTGCGGCGTCTACGCTCACCCAATCGGCACCTGATGTTGAAGGGAGCGAGAAGGTTTGTACCTGTTCCTCAACAATCACTTCATGGGAAGTGCTCTTGCCTCCGGAGTACACATCAATGGTAAGTGGAATGCGGAATATGGGGGAAATGTGCGTCTGCTGGGTTTGTTCGATTGTGACCTCCATAGCACCCTCTGCTTCATTCCAGTTGTACGAAATCAACACTTCGGGGTGCCCTGCAGAAAGAAACCACTGATTGAAGAACCAATTGAGATCCATCCCGGTAACTTGTTCAAAAGCCAGGCGCAGGTTGTGGATTTCCGCATCGCGGTACTGGTTGTTGATGAGGTAGGTCTTCATGCCTTCGAAAAAAGCCTCATCGCCTACAATGTTGCGCAACATATGGAGAATGCGTCCGCCTTTATTGTAGCTGTGCGCGTCAAACATGTCTTCCTTGTCGCGGTAGTCGTAGCGGATCAGGTCCACCCGTTTGAAGTCGGCCTCACTAAAATATCCCAACAACGATTCATAGCTATGCCAATCGGCGTCGTCTTTGCCGTATTTGTGTTCATTCCACAGGTACTCACCATAGGTGGCAAAAGACTCATTGAGGGGCAGATTTGCCCAGCTCTCACAGGTTACCAGATCCCCAAACCAATGGTGGAACAACTCGTGGGAAATGACATCTTCATTGTCGTAGTCAAGCAACTGACGATCGGTGGCATTGAGGAATTCACCGTGAATCACGGCCGTGGTGTTCTCCATGGCCCCTGAAACATAGTCCCGCACAATGATCTGGCTGTATTTGTTCCAGGGATACTCGTAGCCGAGGACTTCGCTGAAAAAACCGATCATTTCGGGCGTGTTCCCGAAAATGCGGTAGGCAAAATCGGCATATTCACGCTCCATGTAGTAGTTCACCGGAATTTCAACTCCTTTGGAATTCACCCATTTGTCATGTGCCACTACAAAATCGCCAACGGCCATCATAGTCAGGTATGGCGCATGACTCTGTTCCATTTTCCAGTAGTCCGTTTTGGTGCCATCGGCGTTGAAGTTGCTGTACACATGTTCGCCGTTGGACAACGTCACAAAGTCTTTATGGGTGGTAATGAATAGTTCCTGTGTCATTCGTTCATTGGGAGAGTCAATGGTAGGGAACCAGCAGGAACTCGATTCGGTTTCGCCTTGTGTCCACAACTGCGTGGGTTTTCCTACCTCACTGCTGTCGGGATTGATAAAATACAACCCCTTGTCGGAGGTAATGGCATTGCTTCCGCCAATAGGCAGATCATTGGGCTTTGCCTTGTAGTCAATGAATACCTGGTACTTTTCAATACGGCTGTATTTCTTGTCGAGGGTTATATCCAGAACCCGGTTATCGTACGTGTAGTCCAAATCTATGTAGCCGGTGTCGGTAACCAGTGCTACTCGGTGAATATCAAATCCCTTCGCATCGAGCAACAGTCGATTGGTAGGGTAGAAGTACGGTTTGAATTGAAGCGTTGCCTGTCCCAACAAGTGTTGTTTCTGCCAGTCGAAGCGCACGTCGAGTCGGGTATGGAGCAAGTCGTTGACCTTGCGTTCGGAGGCATTGTAGACCGTTTTCTCCGGAACAACTTCTATTGGATCGAGGAGGATCACACCTTCATCGAGAGGCAGTTCATCATCGGCAACTTCGCGTGGAGTGCTGCATCCGGATGCAATCAACATACCCGCAAGCAGGAAATATGTGTATGTTCTCATTCTCAGAATTTGATAAGGGCGAAGATCGACATTCGCCGTGAAAATGTGGGGTAAGAAATGATGAACGGAGCGGCTTATTCGAACTCAACCAGAATTTCGTTCTTCTCCACCGCCTGACCCTTGTCCACGCCAATGGATTTCACGATTCCCTCTCCGGGTGATTTGATCACATTCTCCATTTTCATTGCCTCAAGAATCAGCAATGGATCATCTTTTTGAACTTGTTGTCCGGGTTCCACAACCACATCCAGAACCAGTCCGGGCATCGGAGCTTTGAGTTCCTTGTGGGTTTGCTGCCCAATACTCTCCATTCCCAGGCTCTTGAGCAGTTCATCGTACTTGTCGCGCAAATCCACGGTATGCTCAACACCATTGATTTTAATGACGTGCTGCTTGTCGTTTCGTGAAATGAATTCAACCGTGTACGATCGGTTGTCCTTGATTACATGCCACCCACCATTGGGCAACGGTTTGATATCGAGTTGATAATCCTGTCCGTCAATTTTGCCTGTTCCGTCTGTGCCGGGTTCTACAGCAAATTCGCGATCTCCGTTGACTTGCGCTTTGTACATGCCTGCAAAGATAATTCAATATACCGTACGCATCAGTGTTCTACCGAGATCCGGCGGCTGTATTTCAATCCGTCCTTGGTGGTAAAAGTGAATAAGTATAAGCCATTCGGCAAATGGTAAACGGGCGTTTCACCAACGTTCTGATTTAAGGCATACGATTCAATCCTGCTGCCTTTCGCATCAAGGATTTCAAGTTGAACGATGGACACCCGCATGTCCCATTGAACGGTTTGTGTAGCGGGATTGGGAAAAAGCTTGCCTGGAAATTCCTGTTCCCCGGCACTTAGCCAGGTAAAGATTCCTGTGTAGGGTCCACAGTTGGCAATCCAGAATTCCCACGAAAGCCAGTTGGCGTTTTCCGGATTGCACAATTCGGTGTAGAAAATGTTGCCACTGCTTACAATTCCTGAGGAGGTTTGACAATACCAATTGACCGAATCTACAGGTGCTTCAAAAAAGTAGTAATCTCCCGTTTCATCGCTTCCCTCTTGTGGAACAATATCCTCAGGGTCAACGGCATAAACGGTGAAATGGGCCAGCGAATCGCAACCATAAATATTGGTGTGGTAAGTCGTGAAGGTGGTATCGGAACTGTACCAAACGCCATCAATCTCAATGGAGTCGTTGTTGCACAGGTACCAATCGAAATTTGATTGAGACAGTGGCCAGGTGTATACATGATGGGTGATAGCACTGTCACAACCCTCGTCATTGGGTAGGTTCTCAATCACGTCCACGTAGCCTGAATAATACGAACCATCTATCCAGATGGAATCACCATAACAGAGCACGTGTTCCACAGACGATGTGTAAAGCGTGGCGTTGATGTGATGTACCACCACACTATCGCATCCCCATATAGAGGTGAGGTTTTGTACAACCAGCGTATCCTGATTAACCTCGAGATTTAAACTCTCCAGGGTATCTCCAACACATACATCATAGTAGAAATCCTGGTCGTAGTGAGAATGGAAATGGACCTGGTAAATAAACAGGCTATCGCATCCCTCTTGAATTTCGACCACCACGTCTTCCACCCCGGTAAACGCAACATAATTGGAACCCACTAACACGGAATCATCGTTGCACAAATCAACCGTGATCACAGACTGAAAGGGCTCCATCACTTCAATATGGTGCGTCACCAGGCTGTCGCAACCCAATTGTGACTCCAGCATAAGCGAAAAGTCCTGAGCCTCGGTATACCAGGTTCCTTCGATAAGCAGCGAGTCACCCAAACAAAGGGAATGATTGAATTGCTGATCATACGATTCACCGGTTGTGAGCAGGTAGGTCACTATGCTGTCGCAGCCACTTGTGGCCGTGTAGGTCCACACTACTTCACCCTCTTCGGAATAGTAGGTGTCACCGATGAGTATGGAGTCGCCCCCGCAAAGCACCTCGCTGACCGTCACCTCCAACGGGTCTCCGGGTAAAATGTGGTACACACCTGAAACACCGGTACACCCTTGCTCATCCGTGGCAATGTAGTAGTAATCGCCATAGTTCTCGGGTTGCAGATCGGTGCCTTCGGCTCCGTTGTTCCAATGGATTTGAGAATAGTCGCTTGCAGTGAGTAGTATTTCGCTCAGGTTGCAGGTATAGTACGTTTCATCTGCCGTGCCGAAATCGAAGTGGCATTGTCCCATTTGCGCCAGAAAACCATCTGACCCTCCGTGAAAATCAAGGTCAATGCCATCAAAGTCGATAGTTCCGAAAGAGGTAAATGTGGTAGCTCCGGCCCAAATAAGTTCTTCGTCGTTCAGGGCCAGAAGGTCAAAAGTGTAATCTTCATTTGCCCCACCGGCGCTGTAGGCCCATTCGTATCCCCCATTGCCATCGAGCCGGGCAACAAAAGCATCGCTGTAACTGCTTGATTGATTGGGAATGGTGTCGGTTCCAAATATACCCCCACCCCCGAAAATGGAACCAAACCAGCCGCCCACGAATGTGGTCCCGGAAAGGTATTCCACGGTGGTAACGCTCGCGTCTTGTGTTCCCCAAACGAATTGAATTGCACCCAATGCGCCATCCTCAGGAAGCAACGTAAATATGACGCCGGCCCAACCGTTTTCGGCTGTATAGATGCTATCATTAAAAGCCACCGACTGCTCTATAGATCCCCCAATGGTAAGCTGATTATCGCTGGCATCCAAATCGGCAAACGTACAGTGAGCCCACTGCGAATTTACCGTTCGAAAGGTCCAGTCCACATTGCCCAACGTGTCCATGCGTGACACATATCCTTCTTCGAAGGTGTTGAACGTACTTGCGTATGACTCACCACCCCAATTCAAATCGGTAAAGAAACTTCCACACAGGTATAAGTTGCCGTCATCACCAAGCTCCAGGTCATGGATTCGATTGTCGTTGGTGGTATTGGTTGAAGCGGTAATCCAAAGGGGTTCAAAGGTGTTGTCAAGTTTGGCCACGAGAATGGTTTCGTCCCATTGTCCGTTCTCAAAAGTGAACGAACCCCAGGTATTTGAATCGTGGTACTCGGAAGCTACGTATATGGAACCGGATGGCGCCACCACCATTTGGCGCATGCCCATTTTTAAATCAGGCAATACTGAAGTTTGAAGCAGATTGCCATCATTGTCGTACTTCACAAAAAAGGAATTGCTAATGGTGTTTCCAGCCGGATAACTATCTCCGTCAATTGAAAAGGCATTGTAGCAAGTGCCCGTCCAGTACACGTTGCCGTCGGCATCCAAGTCGAATGCGGAGAGCTCATCCTGTGAGCTTCCACCGGCACGATGCACCCAAATGGGGTTGCCCTGAGGGTCGGTTTTGGCGAGGAAAAGGTCGAGTGAACCGGCAGATTGTAGGGTAATCCCCCCGAATTCCCCTTGGTTAATGAAAGTTCCGGAGAGGTAAATATTCCCCGCATCATCGCGCTTGATCTTGGAAATTTTATCGGTTGAGGTGCCACCAAACACATGCGCCCATGAGTACGTTTGGGCGGTTGAAGGAGTGGTGAGGAAAAGGCTGCATGAAATGGTAAATGTGATAAATGCACCCAGTTGTTGGAGAGTCGTCATGGTAAAAAATTGTGTCGCCCTGGGGCAATTCCTGTTCCAAAGATAGGATGGAGGGTTCAGCTGACCAAAGGCATAGGTCATAACAAGGTGGCATTTCAGCCATTCGGCAAATGGTAATCGAGCCCGTCAGAGAATGGATTAACCTTGGATTCCTTTTCAGGTAGCGACGGCTAATTGGTACAACCTTTTTCGCGGAATATTCATCTATCTAGTACATTCGCCTGTTGAATATTCTTGGGAGTACAAAAAGAAAAACAACGATCAGGCAACTTTCAGCAGTGAATGTACATCTAATCAACCAACAACCTCATGACTGACCAGGAACTTGTGCGAGCGTGTTTAGAGGGGAGCGGAAAAGCTCAAAGGTTGTTGTATGATAAATACTCCGGTCAGATGATGGCCGTGTGTCTGCGGTATGCGGGAAATGAACCCGATGCTCAGGACATGATGCAGGAGGGATTTATCAAGGTCTTTGACAAATTGGGACAATACAGTGGTAAAGGTTCGCTGGTAGGATGGATTCGAAGTGTGGTGATAAGCTGCGCGTTGGTTCACATCCGAAAAGAGAAACGGTTCATGTTTCATGAAGACGTGGAAGAAGTACAGCACCTAACCGACGATGACGTGGATGCGGTGAGCAGAATGAGTCAGGCGGAGATTATGGAGTTGATCCGACAAATGCCTGATGGATACCGTACCGTTTTCAACCTGTTTGCCATAGAAGGCTACAGCCACAAAGAGATCGCGGAGCTGATCGAAGTGTCGGAAAGCACCAGTAAGACCCAATTTTTTAAGGCGAAGGCCTGGCTAAAAAAAGAACTAAACGCATTAGAGCGAACGACGTGAAACCGAACGACCAACACATACGAGATTTATTCCAAAGCAAGCTGGAAGGCGCACAGGCGCCAGTTGATCCGGCGATTTGGAGTGCTGTGCAATCCGGCTTGCCGGGTGCGGCAGGAGCGGCTGGTGCCGCAAGTGGCGGCGCGGCGTTTACCGGAATGACCGCCTGGCTGGTAGCGGCTGTGGTGGGAGTGGGCATTGCAACGGCTGTCATCTTTGCGGTGAGTGGAGATGATGACAAGCAATCACCTGTAGTTACTGAAGTTCAAGCGGAGGTAATTGGGGAGAAGCAAGACGAAACAAAGCAGCAGGCGGAAGCGCAAGATGATAGTGCAGCATCGGGACAGGCGGAAGTTGACCTGGCGACATCACAGGAGGTGAAGGAAAAGGCGGGAGGTTCGGAAGCCCATTTGGCGAATGCCTCCACTGACGAAACCTCAGTACCACAGATTATAACCGGAGGCAGTCCCGACACGATTCATTCTCACAAGGCAGAACAGGCGGAGGATGAGCCAAACTTCACCGGAGCGCAAGCCTCAGACGACACACAAACACCTGCTCAAACTCAGGAATTACCGGAATCTGCAGTACCAGTGACTGCGCAGTTTGCGGTGGTGAAAGATCCTTTGAATGATCTGAAATACCAATTCATTGCGGAGTATGGCGACGCCGATAGTTATGAATGGAGTATCAATGGAGCAAAGTATGCGGGAAGCAGGGTTGAATTGGAACTGGAAGAGGGCGAACAGTTTGTGCGTCTTCGGGTCAACGCTGAAAACGGTGATTATGACGTTCATGAAACCACCATTAAGGCATACCGCAAACCCGAGGTGAAAAAGATCAATACGTTTACACCTTTTGGCAGTCCGGGTGAGAATGATGTGTTTGATTTACAAGCAGGTGCAACGAACATTATCTTGCATCGGGTTGTTGTGATGGATAATGATGGAAAGGTGGTTTATGACTCTGTGGATCAGGAAGATCCATGGGATGGCTATGACCGTTTTGGGAACAAATGTCCGATAGCGACTTACACCTATCAATACGAAGGAATTGACGTGTATGGATCGGCGGTTGTGGGTGCAGGATACGTCATTATCAACAACAACTAACTTCCTGAGAAAATACTATATTTGAGCCCCTTTTGAGAGGCTTGAAACGAAGAATATAAAACCTTAGTCTGATACACTTATCAAAAGCCCACACGAGGTGGTAATAATGAATACTATGAAACAACTGATTTTCGCATCATTTTTCCTGCTCTCTACAGCACTTGGCTATGCGCAGCAATTGGAGCTTGAACAGCCAGAAGATGTCCAGGCGCCTGCTGATTGGAAAGAACGCTTTTTCGAGCTCAGTCGTGAGGAACGCTTTGCCGTTTTTGACGATGAAAGCATTGACCTGAAGGAAGTTTATGAGTTGATCGAAACCAATCGTGAAAACAACTATTTCCGCAAGAGCGCGGGTGGTGGTGACTTGTTTGGTTGTGAATTGTGGTACAACCATGACCCTTTGAATGACAATACGTTGGACGGAACCAACTGGAACCTTTTCTCTGGAGGTTGCGGTGCTGGACAGGGTGTTGACGTGTACTGGGGTCCGGTTCAAATGGATTGGGATTTCTGTTTCTTCGGAACCACCTACAATCACTTTTACATCAATGCGAAAGGAACCATCTCGTTTAACGAACCAATGTGTGACTGGACTCCGGAGGATTTCCCGGGTGCCGGCTACAACCAGATTGCCGGTTTCTGGGCGGATTTTGATTTCACCGCTACAGGTTTGTGCTACTGGGAATTGGATGCCAATGAGAATGCCGCAATTGTAACGTTTGTAGACGTGGGCTACTGGCCTGGTGCCAACGGATTGCGCAACACCATGCAAATGATCCTCACCGATGGAACGAGTGATATTCTTCCTGAAGGCTACAACGTAGGTTTGATTTACGACGATATGCAGTGGGCGCACGGTGGTGTAGGTGGTACTGCAGGATTCAATGGTCCAACACCTGCTGTGGTGGGTGCTGACAAGGGTTCAGGAACAAACCACGTTAAAATTGGACGTTTCAACCTAGAAGGTTCTACCTACAATGGTCCTTACGGTGCCGCTGGTGGTGTGAGTTGGTTGGACAACAAGAGTTTCTTCCTCCAATTGTGTGATGAAAACGGAGATGCGGTGACCAATCACCCTCCAATCCCTACGTACAACAATGCGGCTTTGAATGGCGACTGGCCATCAATTGCGTGCGATACGATTACGGTGTGTTTGAACGATACACTGCCATTCCAGGTGCAGTATCTAGGACCGGAAAATGGACAAACGGTAACTGTTACTTACGATGATTCCGGAGCTCCAAACTTTGTGTTAGGCAGCATCCAGAATGGTACCGTAGGTTCGATCACTGGTGGATTTGCCGGAGCACCTGAATTCATTGGTGTTCACACTCTTCAGGTTACAGCAACCGACAACGGAACTCCTGTGAAGTCGGTAACACAAACCATTGTTATTGAGGTATTAGATTTCGAAGCGCCTCAAATTGAAATTATCGGTGATCCGGTTATTTGTCAGGGTCAGCTGGCTCAGTTGAGCGTTGAACCTGCCGATTTGGATTACTATGTATGGAGCACAGGTTGTTCAAGCCCGGTACCTGATTGTGCCATTGGATATGGAGGTTTGCACTCTGTGACAGCCTACCTTGGTGAATGTTCGACTACAGAATATGTGGAAGTTGAAGTAATTACTTTCCCATTGCCGGCTATTAGCTATGATCCAAGTCCATACGCATGCAACGACGACTGTGTGGAAGTTTGCTTCCAGTTTCCTGGCAACTTTGTCTCAACCTCTTGGGAATGCTACGATGAAGAAGATTTTGAATGCAACTTCTGCTCAACAGATCTAAACCAGAACTGTGTAGAAGTAGGGCCTGGTACTTATGTGGCAATCGGACTGGATGACAATGGCTGCGAAGCGCGAAACATTTTTAACATTTTTGAAGCCTCGGCATCATTCCCGCTATATGAAGATGAAGCGTATTGTGATGGCGTAGAAAGTGTTGAATTTTCTGGTGGCTACTCGAATCCAGGTGGCGGTAACCTCTTGATGTACTTCTCGGATGCCGATTGCGCATACGGGGAAGGTTCATTTATTCAGGTAACTATTTGGCCCGAAGGTGAGTCGGATCCTCTGGAGCCCCAAAGTTTCTCTATGACCAACGCTTGCTTTACGGCAAACACCAACCAGCAAACCATTGAATTGAACTTCGGTGACTCGATTTGCGTGGAATACTTTGCGTCACCTGAAGATAACGGTAACAACTCTGTTCAGATTTTCAACTGCGGCGGTGGAAACATGGTTTTCAACGGAGCCGGTGAAGGTGGAGTATTGTGGTGCGGTATGGCTGCCTGTAGTGCGGACCCCGCAACGGGTGTTTGGGAACAAAACGCATGTCCGATCGACGGTGTCTTCGGAGATGATGAGTTGTTCAACACAACGTTTACCCCACAAATTGAGGGTACATACGAATTGACTTTTACAGAAGACAACTGTGGCCAAAGCCACACCTTTACCCTCACCTTTACGGAGCCATTGTCCAATGTGTTCCTTACCCCGGGCACTGATCAGGTGTTGTGTGTGGGAGAAGAAGTTGACTTGGAATTGAACTACACGGCTGCCACAGAATGTGATGTAGAAGTGAGCTGGACCAATGCAACTCAATCCAATAGCGATCCCGCCATGGCCACGGCAGATTTTGCCGGACAGTATGCGGATGAGACAGTAACCGGTACCGTAACCAATGGCTGCGGGTCAGTTCCGGTTTCTATTCAAGTGGAATCGCAGGTGGTACCAAATGCCAACCTGACGGATCAAACGCTTTGTGATGGCGAAACCCTCACATTGAACCCGGTAGATAATGATACACCCGATTTGGAGTATGATTGGAATAACAACGCCTTCGATGGACAATCGGATCCGGTAGTGACTACGTCAGGAACGTATTCGGTGACGGTATCGAATGATTGTGGGTCAGACAATGCTTCAGCCGATGTAATTATTGCACAGCCTTACTATACCAACTGGGGAGATGAGGCCCTTGAGTGTGATGAATCAAGCTTTACCCTGTACCTGGTACCGGCACTTCCTGATGGCTATACTGCCGTTTGGAGTCCGGGAGGTTCAACAGGTGATGAGTTGACCGTGACCAGCTCCGGTACAGTGACCGTTACGGTTGCAGATGACGCCGGTTGTGACACCTATGTTTCGTCGGTAGACGTTACTATTTCTTCAATGCCGGCCATTTCAGCAGTGCCCTCTTCGGGTGATACCTTGGTGGTATGTCCAAATGAAGTAGAGGTAATCAACCTGAATCCTTCAGGATGGGCTAGCTCGTACGATTGGATGTTGTACTGCGATGGCGAAATCATTGAGCTTACCGCAGGTGAGTCCTTGAATTTGAGCTCTGACTTTTTCCCACAGGATTGCCTGGAATCATTCCTCACGCTGGAAGGAACAGCAACAAACCAATGCGGAACAGCAGAAGCGCAGTGGGTAGTTATGGCCAGCCTTTGTCCGGTAACTTCTCCCAATATCTTCACGCCAGATGAAGATTCTAATGGCATGAACAACAATTTTGAGCTTCCGGGAATCTTTGCTTATGACCATACTGAGCTACGCGTTTATGATCGCTGGGGACGTTTGGTATTCGAAAGCGATGATTATCAAAACAACTGGAGAGCGGAAGGCGTTGCTGAAGGTACTTATTGGTACATAGCACGTTTGATGGACTCTACCAATGAAGTCGTTCGTGAAATCACCAGCGACCTTACCATCACTCGATTGAAATAATTGATTTTCAAGATATGAAGAGCCGCTCCCGTTTGTGGAGCGGCTTTTTTTTGCTTTCCTGTTTGGCGAATGCCGCACACTTATCAACGAAATGGAGCAAACTAAACGGATTGTTTTAGCTTCGTAGCATGGCAAAAGTGAAAACGGTTTTCTTCTGTACGGAGTGCGGCAACGAGTCCCCGAAATGGGTGGGAAAATGTCCGTCGTGCCACGCCTGGAACACGCTTGTAGAAGAGCGGTTTACGGGAAGCAAGGAAAAAAGCAGGGTAAGCCATTCGGCAAATAGCAAACCGCAGCGCATCAATGAGGTGCAGGCAGAAGCCATGTTGCGGATCGATCTGAAAGACCAGGAATTGAATCGGGTGCTTGGCGGTGGGTTGGTACCGGGTAGCGTTGTGCTATTTGGCGGAGAGCCCGGAATAGGGAAGTCAACCTTGCTGCTTCAAATAGCCTTGAAGCAGGAGAAACTTCGGTGTCTCTATGTATCGGGAGAGGAAAGTGCTTCGCAAATCAAAATGCGGGCGGAACGGTTGAGTCTCCATATGGGCGATTGCTATGTCCTTACCGAGACCAACACGCACCACATCATAGAGCAAGTTCAAGAGATCAAACCCGATTTTATCATTGTGGATTCTATCCAGACGATGTTTTCACCGGTGCTTGAATCGTCGCCAGGTAGCGTATCACAAATCAGAGAAACGACTGCCGATTTTATTCGTGTGGCCAAGGAATCGGCGCTGCCGGTATTCCTGATCGGACATATTACAAAAGATGGCGCACTGGCCGGACCAAAAGTATTGGAGCACATGGTGGATACCGTGCTGCAGTTTGAGGGAGATCGAAATCACGTGTATCGCTTGTTGAGGAGTATCAAGAATCGATTCGGTAGTACCAACGAGTTGGGCATTTATGAGATGCAGGGGAATGGATTGCGCGAGGTAGAAAATCCCTCTGAAATTCTGATCAATCCGAACGATGAAGAATTAAGCGGATCGGCCATTGCGGCAACACTGGAAGGATTGCGTCCCATGCTTGTTGAGATTCAAGCCCTGGTGAGTACCGCAGTGTATGGAACCCCTCAACGATCGGCAACAGGGTTTGATACCCGCAGATTGAATATGTTGCTTGCGGTGCTCGAAAAGCGGTGCAATTTTAAGTTGGGCATGCGCGATGTTTTTCTGAACGTGGCAGGTGGAGTGCGCGTTGATGATCCGGCGATTGATCTTGCTGTGATTGCAGCTGTGCTCAGCTCCACGGCAGATGTGGCCATTCCCAAAGACGTGGCCTTTAGCGCTGAAGTAGGATTATCGGGCGAGATCCGGCCGGTGAATAGAGTGGACCAACGCATAATGGAGGCGCAGAAACTGGGCTTCAATCGAATCTACCTGTCCAAGTACAACAAGGGATTGGATCAAAAGAATTACAACATCCAGCTCATG
Organism: Flavobacteriales bacterium; assembly: GCA_020437755.1. GTDB lineage: Bacteria > Bacteroidota > Bacteroidia > Flavobacteriales_D > Sanyastnellaceae > JADFAK01. The sequence goes on along the minus strand of JAGQVX010000004.1, from coordinate 34,227 downwards.
AAAGTGGGAAAGGTGGAAGAAGTATTTCGAGGAGTATTTGGATGATGCAGGAAGTCACGACTTGCCTTCAACACATACCACGAATTCACCTTTTACCCCATGCTCTTCAAAATGAGCAGCGACCTCGCTTACGGAGCCCCGAATGGTCTCCTCGTAAATCTTGGTAATTTCTCTGCTCACACTCACTTTGCGCTCCGGACCTGCGGCTTCCTCCAAAGCTCTAAGAAATTTAACGAGTCGATGAGGAGACTCGTACAGCACCGTAGTGGTAGCTGAATCTACAATTTCGTTGATGCGTGTCATCCGTCCCTTTTTATGGGGAAGAAAGCCCTCATACCTGAATTTCTCGCATGGAAATCCGGAGTAGAGCAATGCCGGAATAAAAGCTACTGGGCCCGGAAGAACTTCTATTGGAACATCTTCCTTGAGACATTCGCGGATGATAAGATAGCCCGGATCTGAAATAGCAGGGGTACCGGCATCCGATACCAGCGCCATCGAGACACCTGCTTTAAGGCGCTCCACCAGTCGTGAAACAACTTTGTGCTCGTTGTTGAGGTGAAAGGGTTTGAGGGGTTTGTCAATGCCGTATTCACGAAATAAACGGCTACTGGTGCGCGTGTCTTCACACAGGATTTCGTCTACCTCTTTCAGCACATCAATAGCCCGAAGCGTTATATCCCGGAGGTTTCCGATTGGGGTAGGTATGATGTACAATTTAGACATCAGGATGGCATGAAACGGCGTTGGAGCAATACTGCAAATTGTTCTACTGCTTCATCCTCCCGGTTCCATTCCGAAGCTTGATGATTGAGCTGTAGGTAGTTCCATGCGTCTTCCAATGATGGCATGGCGTTGATTTCAGCAATGGCTTCCTGGTATGATGGTTCCTGGCCGTTGAACAACTCGTTGATGAAGAGGAACTTCTGATTGAGAGCAATAGCCTTTTTAAGATCGTCAATGGGTGATTTTCCCAGTTTTTCGGCCAGACTTTCAGCTTCAACAGTGGTGAACAAGTCATTGAGCGACATTCCTTGTTTCATTGGTCGTTCTTCCTCGACCACTTTGGTGGGCGGTTCGGGTTCCTCGGGAATCGATTCCTCATCTGCTTTCTCATCATGGAGGTCAGAAGCTGCAACTGGTTCAGGTTCTTCGTGAGGCTGATCAATTTCCTCCTCTTCGATTACGTCTTCTACCTCTTCAACCTCTTCTTTTTCGATTTCTGCCTCGAGGTCAAATTCCAGTTTGAATTCCTCCTGTTCTTCAGCGGGCTCATCATCTTCCAATTCTTCATTGAGATTCATTTCCTCGATGGCATCGATGAGGGATGTTTGGTTGGGAGAAACATGAACGGGTTTGCCCGAATTCAAAGCGAATGGAGTGCGCTCGGTTTGAGCCATATCCTCCATAGCTTTATACCGCAGCACAACAAACCGCTCATACAATTCACGCGAATGATTGCAAAGTTCATCGAGTTCGTCCAGGTGTAGATCACCCTTCTCCAGGTGCTCGGAAGCCGACTGAATCGCTCGAACGAGATCGGCAATGGTATGGTAATCATGATCAGACATGCAGGGCAAAAATAAGCAATACACACACATCCCTAACCCATACATTCTTTGTTACTTTGAGCAGCACCGATACTGAATTCTGATGAACATCGAAGATTACCACCACTACTGCATGTCAAAGCCGGGAGTTTCCGATCACCTTCCTTTTGGACCGGATGTGCTGGTATTCAAAGTTTTCGGGAAGATGTTTGCCCTTACCGACATCAACACCTTCGCAAGCATAAACCTCAAGTGCGACCCGGATCGGGCCATTGGTCTTAGGGAACAATACGAAGGCATTGTGCCCGGCTACCACATGAACAAGGTGCATTGGAATACCGTTACCACCGATGGCTCAGTGCCCGATCAACTCTTATATGAATTGATCGACCACAGCTATGCCCTTATCTATGCCTCCCTTCCCGCAAAGGTGAGGGCCGAGGCTGAAGGCAAGAATTAAAGGACTACTGCCCAAATTTGAACCCCAGGACAATCTCGTGAGTGCCATCACTGTAGTTCTTCAAATGGGATGTGGTAAAGTCATACGAGTATCCAATCGACAAGCTTTGTCGCCATTCATAGCCCAACATAGCTACAAAGGCATCATTGTTTCTCCATGAAACCCCGGCCCAAACCATTTTTCGGAAATGTGCCCGCAGCGTTACATCGATTTTAATCGGTGCAGGGGTGACGTATTTTACTAAAACGGAGGGCTCCAGCATAAAGTCGTCGTTCAACTGGTACTTGTATCCTGCAAGCAACATATAATGGTCTTCCAGCCGACTCAAACCGGGTTCTTGAGATTCGTATAAATCCACTCGGTTTTGAATCAATTGGGGCAAGGTAATGCCCGCGTAAAACTTCTCATGATATACCATTGCCCCGAATTTGGCGTCTACAACCAACTTTGAGCTGAGTTGTCCCAAAAGTGCCGGGTCACCGTCTTCAGCCATTGTGATGCGTGATCCGTCAATGGTAAATTGTGTCAATCCTACCGAAGCTGCCAAACCTAGTTTTAGCCCTTCAGAGAGGTTCATGTGCCAGCCGTAAGAGACTTGCGCTCCGGTGCGGCGCGTAGGCCCTACATTGTCCACGAAGAGATACCCCCCCATGGCCATATGTGGATTGCGAAACGGAGCGCTAAGCGACAAAGTAAATGTGCGAGGCGCGTCCGTAATTCCAGCCCATTGATACCTGTTGGCTGCCTTCACATCAAAGTAGCTTTCGGTTCCTGCATAGGCCGGATTGATCACATAAAGGTTGTTGCTGTACTGACTAAACTGGGGCAATTGCTGCGCTATGCTGCTTGTGCCGCTGAGCAACACGAGCAGGAAAATGCCCCAGAAAGCTCCTGAGTTCAGTTTCCTATTGGAGTGTTTTATTCTTTTCACGGCTATCGGAGTATGGTTACCGGACCTGTAATAGGTTCCGGGAACTGAGGTTCGTTAATTTCAATTACATAGTAGTAAGTACCAATCGGCAGCGGACTGCCATTGTAGGTACCATCCCAGGGAGTTCCGTAGCCTTCCGAATGGAAGAGCAAATCTCCCCAGCGATTGTATACTTCAACGGTTGCGTGCTTGTAGAAGTCGATGTAGCCAATGGCCCACGCGTCGTTGATTAAGTCGCCATTCGGAGAAAATCCGGATGGGATATCGATTTCAGGTATTACATTGATCAACACAGTGTCCAATCCAACACACCCGTTTTCGTCCACTACCGTGAGGATGAATTGTGTGTTTGCAATCATTTCCAGGGTGGTGGGATTAAATGCGCTGGAATCCTCCAAAAGCTCAGCAGGAGACCACCACAATTCATTTTCTGCAAGTGCCGATGGTTCACCGCCCAGCACAATTACTTCCTGGTAGTACACATCCATATCTTCTCCGGCATCCGCCAAAGGATTTTCGAGAATGGTTATTTGAATAGTGTCACTATCCATGCAGATACCATCCATTGCGATGTAGATGTATTGATAGACCCCTGGTTCCGGGTCCAGCTCCAAAAAGCTGTCTGTCGACAAAACATTTCCGTCCAAATCGGCCCACTGCTCTTCAACGCCTCCGGTATTGCTACCGGTGGCCAGCCATGGTCCATCGCCTGCACAACCTAGAATATCCTCGGCAGCAGTTGCAATGACTTCGGTGAGAACAATGACGGGTATGCTGGAAATTTCCTGACTACACCCCAATGAATCAGTCACGGTTACAGAATAAGTTCCCGAGTCCAATCCGTCGATGTCTTCGGTATCGGCCGTAAATCCATCCGGACCGGTCCACTCAAAGTTGAATGGGTTCCATCCTCCTATTACATCAATATCAATCGAGGCATCTGTGGAGTTTGGACAACTTTCGTTGATGAGTGATACCAGATTAAGATCCATGGGTTCCGGCTCGTCAATTTGATACGTAAATGTGGCTGAACATGCCATGGCATCACCAACGGTGAGTTCGTACGTGCCAGGCGCCAAATCTACCAGGTCTTCTGCCGTAGTGCTAAACCCATTTGGCCCTTGCCAAAATGTGCTATACGGACCCGTGCCCCCGGTGATGTCGATCATAATGATTCCATCTCCTTCATCGAAACACGTTACCGGTACGACCTGAGCGTCTACCACCAGTGAATCCGGATCCGACAGTTCAATGGAGCCGGTGAGTGTACATCCCACTTCATCGGTTAACATAAAGTCGTACGTTCCTGCCAAAAGATTCACAATAGCAGTCTGATCGGAAACTACAGTCCCCGTCCATTCTACACTGATCGCTCCCTGCCCACCTGATGGGAATAGCTCAATGGATCCATCGTTGTAGCCCGGACAAGAAGGTAGAATGATTAACGTGTCAAGCGCCATTGCCGGGTATTCTGAAACGGTAAAGGAGGTATCCATCGAACACCCTGCCTGATCTGTAATCAGCAAGTCGTAGGTTCCCGCAAAAATGTTCATGAGGTCCTCATCTCCGGAGGTAAAGCCGTTGGGACCAACCCAAACGTATGTGAAGAATGAAGCTCCACCTTGAACCGTAATATCGATTACACCGGTCGAATCACCAGCGCACAGCACATGGGTGATGTCTGCGATCATATCGATTGGGTTGGGCTCTTCGATACATATTTGGCCTTGTGCCGTGCACAAATTCACATCCGTAATCAAGAGGTCATAGCAACCGGCACCAAGATCCTGAAGACTTTGGGCATTGCTGGTAAATCCATTTGGCCCGGTCCAGTCATATACGTATTGCGGTGTGCCACCCGAAATAGATGTCAGCACGGCACCTGTCGTATCACCCGCACAACCCACGTTGCCGGAAGTGAACACAATGGTTATGGAATCGGGCTGGGTGACTTCAAAATCCTCGCTGAATATGCAGCCCAAGGCATCTGTGGCCTGAACGGTATACACACCCGCAGCAAGGTCAGTAAGATCTTCGTCGGTACTTGAAAACAGCGCCGGTCCGTTCCATTCGTAGGTATAAGGCTCATTGCCGCCGGATACGGTGATGTTGATGGTTCCGTTGCTCATTCCATAGCACAAGGGATCCTGAGTGGTTCCGTCGATGGTGCCTTCAATATCGCTTAAATTGACATTGGTGGTATAGCTACATCCCTGGTCGTCGAATACTTCAAGGTAGTAGGAGCCAGCCGGCAAATCGGTAACCAGTGAATCGGTTCCAATCAACACATTTCCATTGTCGAGATCGTACCAGAAGTAGTTGTACCCTCCCGCTGCATTGCCGCCACTGGCCAGGGCTGTCGCCGAACCATTGGCTTGCAAACAATTGGGCTGTACCACGTCGATATCTACAATCAACTCGGGATTTGCGGCTATCGTAATGGTGCTGTCCACAGCGCATCCGGCATCGTCGGTTACCGTTATGGTGTAGTCACCTGCACCAATATTGGTAAGGTCCTCATTGGTAGAGGTAAATGCATCTGGACCTACCCACAGGAAGTCGAAGGGCTGTTGCCCGCCTCCGATGGTGATGTCAATATTCCCGCTTTCATCACCAAAACACAGCATCTCAGGTGCGTTCACGGTGAGCAGCAATTCATCCGATTCCTCAATCAATACCGTTAAGCTCGTTGAGCACAAATTGGCGTCTGTTACAAATACGGTATAATCTCCTTGTGCCAAATCGGTTATGTCTTCGTTGAATGAGGTCAAACCGGGTCCCGACCAATTGAATTGATAATCGGGCGTACCACCGTACACTGTGAGGTCAATGGCTCCTGAATCCTCGCCATTGCATGGAATATGGGTCGCATCGGCTTCGAGTTCGAGAAGCTCAGGTTCGTCCAAATTGTACGATTCATTAATGGCACATCCGTTCACATCGGTAATGGTTACCGTGTAGGTGCCTCCTGCGAGGTCGGCAATGTCTTCATCGGTTGAGGTGTAGCCATCAGACCCTACCCACGAAACGTCAAAAGGTCCGTTGCCATTGGAAATTTCCAATTCAATGGTTCCGTTGGTGTTTCCAAAACACAGAGGAGGAGTCAATGTAGCTGCTACATCGGCTACATCGGCATCCGAGATGTTAACTTCCAGTATTTCCTGACAACCTGCAGCGTCTTCAGCTCCGGCATAGTAGGTTCCGGGCGCAAGGTCGGTTATGGTCGGACCATTAATAATCACATTGAACGCATCGTCAAACCAGACAATGGTCACAGGCTCTTGTCCACCTGTCACCGATACGGTGGCTCCACCGTTGGTGTCTCCACAGGTGGAATTGATCACCTCATCGAGTGTGATTTCCAACAATGCTCCCTGTTCAATAGTGAACTCTTCCGTTTCCTCGCACAGATTAGCATCTATCACAATGACCTCATAGGTACCAGGCTGAAGATCAACCAGATCCTCGTCGGTACTGGTGAATGTACCCGGACCGTCCCAGGTAATTCCATATCCAGGAGTTCCGCCTGTTACGGTAAGGTCTATTGCCCCATCCATCAATCCGGAACAACTCAAATTCGTTATATCCGCCTGGATGTTTAATCCGGACGTGTTTTCAATTTCGTAAGTAGTTTCGAATAGACAACCACCCTGGTCATTCACCGTGATATCGTAGGTGCCGGGAGCCAGATTGGCAATGTCTTCCGAGGCGGATGTAAATCCATTTGGCCCCGTCCAGAATACTTCATAAAACGGAACACCACCAGAAATGAATACATCAATACTACCCGTGTTCTCATTGAAACACAGGGTGTGCTGTACATTGGCGGTTACCTCGAGCAATTCGGGCTGCGAAATGCTATATGTCTGATCCAACGTACAACCATTGGCATCACCAACAGTGAGCTGGTAATCTCCTTCAGCCAGATTCTGAATCAAATCCTGGTCGGAAGTGAAGCCATCGGGTCCAATCCAAAGGATCGTATAATTGGGAGTTCCCCCTGATATGAGAATTTCAATGGATCCATTGTCCAGTCCGCTGCAATCCAGGTCAACCACCGCAGCATCCACTTGAATCGCCGTTGGCGCATCAATCTGGAAAGACAATTCCGCGGTACAACCATTGGCATCGCTCACAACAACATCATAGGTTCCTTCTTCAAGGTTTGTAATGTCTTCATCAGTGGAGGTAAAGGCGTCAGGTCCGGTCCAAAGGACATCAATAGGCGCTGTTCCACCTGTAATGGTCAGGTCAATTGCTCCAAAATCTCCGAAGCAATCTATGGGTGTTGTCGTTCCGGTAACGTCCAGAACTTCGGGTTCCAAAATTTCTACGGAAGCCTGAGCGGTACATCCTGCGGCATCAGTTACTACAACGTCATATGTTCCCGCCTCCAGGTTGGCAAGATCTTCATCCGAAGAGGTAAATCCATTGGGTCCGGTCCATGAAATGACATAGTCCGGTGTGCCACCTGAAATCGTAAGATCGATGCTTCCGTTTAAGTTTCCTCCGCATTGCATGTCGGTTCCATTGGCTTGCAATACAAGTTCCTGAGGCTCATTGAGAACAATGTTGTTGATGTCTTGTGAGCATCCTGTTGCATCCGTTATGGTGACATTGTAGGTGCCAGCCGGCAAATCGGAAAGCGATGCATCCGTTGCACCATTGTCCCACAAAATGTCATAGGGTTCCACACCTCCGCTGATGGTGATAGCAATGCTGCCATCATTCTGACCAAAACAAGTTGGGTCAACGGTATCGACCTGGATGTCAAGGGCTTCGGGCTCGGTGAGTTCAATCTGAGCCTCAGCAGTACACCCGTTCAGGTCAACCACGCTCACATCATAGATTCCTGGTCCGAGATTCGATTGATCTTCAGCTCCTGGAACAACTCCCGGACCTGTCCAGGTGATGTTGTATGGAGGCTGACCTCCCGTAATGGTGAGGTCAATACTACCATCTCCGGCGCCGTTGCATGTGATAGGCGTGAAGTCGGCAGCGAGTTCGAGCTCCTGTGGTTCATCAACCTCGATATCGGCAGCTTGCGTACATCCGAAAGCATCGGTTACCGTCACAGTATAAGTTCCGGCTTCGAGCCCGGTGAGGTCTTCGTCGGTTGAGGTAAATCCATTGGGTCCTATCCAGTCAAAGGTATAATCCGGACTTCCTCCCAATACCGAGAGTGCAATCTCGCCGTCTGAATCACCACCACAACTAACATCGGTCACAACCGAGAGGATGCTGATTTCCAATGGTTCATTCATGACAACCTCGTAGTTTACACTACATCCGTTGTCATCTGTTACCAACAGGTCGTACTGACCTTGTTCAAGCGCGGTAATGTCTTCATTGGTGCTTACAAACCCATTTGGCCCCGTCCAATCCGTTAAATATGGAGGCGTACCACCTGTAATCGTAATGTCGATAGCACCATCGGATTCTCCAAAGCAGGAAATTTCGACAATGTCAAACTGCACATCAATTGGTGGTGTTGGATCAATGGTTATCGTTGATGCAAGAACACAATCGTTCGCATCAGTAATGGTCAAGTCATAATCACCGGGTACTAAATTGCTGATATCTTCGTTGGTCGAGTTGAATCCGCCGGGTCCCGTCCACAACACATCATAAGGAGCAGTTCCACCGCTGATTTCTAAATCAATGGCGGCGTCATTTGCTCCATTACAAGTCACTGGAGTGAGCGTAATATCGGCTACAATTTCTTCGGGTTCGTCAACGGTAATATCCCCTTCCAATGTACATCCGTTGTTATCAGTAAGGATGAAATGGTAGTCTCCGGCTTCCAGACCATTTATATCTTCTGTGCCGTCATTAAAACCATTTGGCCCCGTCCATACAACTGCGTATCCGGGTGCTCCACCTGATGGATTGAGGACTATACTCCCATCATTTCCACCAAAGCAGGAAACAGGAGTTACCGTAGGATCAACCACCAACAATGGCGGCTCTTCGACTTCATAGGAAACCGTTTGAGAACAACCATTCAAATCAATAACCTCCAATTCGTAGTCGCCGGCGAATAGTCCGCTGATGTCTTCGGATGAGGAAGTAAATCCACCCGGACCTGTCCAGGTCAAGGTGTAAGGCTCTGTTCCTCCGGTGATCGAAACGGAGATAGATCCATCATCCAAACCACCACACGATACATGTTGAATATCGTCCTGAGTAATCTGAATCGGAGGCTCTTCATTGATGGTAAAATCCACATCTACCGAGCATCCGGTGCCATCTGTTACCGTTAGGGAATAGTTACCCGCAGGCTGACCGCTAATACTATTGCCGGTATCTCCGGTAGACCACAAAAAGTCATATGGACCACCATCACCACCGGTTGGATTGGCTGAAGCCTCGCCGGTAAGGGTTCCGTTACACACAATGTGAATTACGTCGAGATTGGGCACAATGGGATCTACGGTGAGGACAAATGTGGAGTCGAACTGACAACCGTTTTGATCGGTTACAGACAAGGTGTTCCCGCCTTCGCACAGGGCTACAGCGGTTTGCGTAGTTTCACCGGTAGACCATAAAAAGTCATATCCCGGAATTCCACCTATTACAATGGGGAATCCGGTTCCGTTGCATAAGCCTTCACAAGTTGGAGGTGTAGAGTTGAAACTAAAAACGGTCATTTGCGCCGGTTCAGCAAGCTGAACGTTGTCCACGCACGTAATTCCCTGTCCAAGGTCGTTAACCAGAACAGTATAGGTTCCTGCCTCGAGGTTGGGATAATTTTGTGTAAAAGCCGGTGCTCCACCAATCCACTGAAAAGTGAACGGACCCACACCACCTGAAACGTTTACGAATGCTTCACCATCCCCTGCTCCGTTGCAACTGATATCTTCTCCATTGTAATTGGATATTACAACGGCGTCAATCGTGAATGGCGTTTGTCCCGGTCCTGTTCCACAGGTAGCCGTGCGGTACTCACTGGAGGTAAGTTCGAGTTCACCACTTTCTATGCTTTGCTCCTCATCAAGTGTTACCATAAAGGCATGGGCATAGTCTTGCGACACATGCACTCCTGATGAAACGGTCAGATCACCATCAAAGTAGAAAGTTGATCCGTTGAGGTTCCAGAACGTACTTGATGTGGGTTCAAACGAAAAGTCATGGGTAATGAGGGCAAATCCATTTTGAATCAATGGATTCGATCCAATAGAAACCGAAGCTGATGTCATGAGGTGTCCCGAAAGCTGAATGCTGCCGCCGCCTGTGATCACTACGTCACCTGGCAAGACATTCTTGCCCGTGTTGAGTGATGCCGGCTCTTCTGCGACAATCGTCAGCGTTCCGGAAACGTCCCACAATCCCAAATCGGATAGCTCGAAATTTCCATGTACCTCAAATGCTTCATCTGTTTGACTCTGAAACAGTACCTGCTGCGGCGAACTGACTGTCAGCCCCCCGCAAGTAACGTTTTGTGCGATGGAAACCAATCCCTCGCTATCAAAGCTCAGATCGTTGAAGATTACTTTCGTGGTTGCATCGGGCAGATTGGCACCTCCCGCCCCTCCTGGTGTTTCCGACCAGTGAGCGGTGTCATGCCAATTTCCTGAGCCACCAACCCAGTAAAGCGTCTGCGCTTCGGATAGTAGGGTGGATCCAAGAAGCAGTGCACAAGTTACTATGTGACTAAATTTAACCAACTTAATTGGTATTGTAGGATGGTTTGTCCAACATTACGCAAGTCGGTTAATTAGGTTACAGAACTGTTTAGTTATAAGCAGCGCAAGGAATCTTATTCCCGTCGCCATCCGGACAGGCAGAAATACCCAAAACGATTTCGTGGGTATGCATGCCATTGTATCTCATTTTGGAAAGTGTAAGGTCGTAGGCGTATCCCACTGTGATGTAGCGGAACATGTCAATTTGAACCAAAGCCGAAATCCCATTACCCGATCTGAAGCCCACACCAATCTGAAACTTCTCCCGGAAATCAATCATCGCCTGCACATCCAGAGCCATCTTCGATGCGCGAACATATTTTACCTGGGCTGCAGGTTTGAACTTGAAATCTTCATTCAGCTCGATAATCTTACCTGCGGTGAATTCAAAGTGAGTATTGGTCTTGCTTTCGTCTCCCAGGCCATCAATCTTGTTGGCCACTACATTCCGCATCGAAAATCCAAAAAACCGGTCATCGCGGTACAACCAAAAACCCAGATTGATCTGCGGATAAATAAACTGTTGCGCCATCGCGTTTACCAAGGCATCATCAGTGTTGAAATCATCTACAACATTTACCTCCGCAAAATCAAATCGGTACTGATATATCCCTGCTGCCAATCCCGCACTCAACATGTATTTCCTGGATATACGCATGTGGTAGGCATACGCCAAATGAACACTCGTGTAACTCAAACGTCCCGCATTGTCAGTCTCCACTATTCCACCAATACCGTGGAAATTATATCCCTTGCGCTTCTTTTTTCCGAAGTTACCATGTGCATTCGCAAATGCGGTAGAAGGCGCCCCCGATACATTCATCCACTGCTTGCGATAACCAATCTTCAGATCCAAACAAGCCGCACTTCCGGCAACTGCCGGATTGTACTGAAAGTAATTGGTGACAAAATGCGTGTACTGCGGCAACTGCTGCGCCTCACTCCCCAATGCTCCGACAACCAGAGCTGCTATGACTAACAATCGCCGCATACTAGTGCACTAAAGTTATATAGCCTTGGATAGGCTTGGTATTCACATCGTATGAATTCAATTCTATGACGAAGTAGTACGTTCCGGTGGGTAGGAATTTGCCACCATTTGTACCATCCCAGGGCTCTACGTACCCCAGCGACTTAAATACCACTTGCCCCCATCGGTCGTAAACATTCACCTGGGCATTTTCAAACCGCTGGATGCCCCCAATTTCCCACACGTCGTTCACGCCATCGCCATTAGGCGTAAAGGTGTCGTAGATATCCAGCGGAGGACCTACAAAGATGGTGACCAAATCGGTCACCTCACAGCCGTCAACATACCCTGTAACTTGATAAGTAACAGTCTCCTCCGGAAAGGTGGTAGGTGAATTGGAAGATGCATTATCCAACCAGGTAGGAGGATCCCAATCATAGCCCACAAATTCATCGCCACCAACTACGGTGAAGGTATAGCTTTCTCCCAGCGTAATCTGATCATCGCAACAGGCGTCAATATCTACTGCCGGACCATTAATCGTAACATCAAAACCGCAATCGGCTAGTCCGGGATCTTGATTACTTCCAACCAACAGCATATAGGTTGTATTGGGTTGTAAATCCCCAAGTTCAATAGTCATAGCAAGCGTATCACTGTAGCACGATATGGGATTACCATCCGGCGAGGTGAAGCTGTTGATTACATCACCGCACGGACCTGAAACCTGGTTCAGTGTCGAATCCCACAAGGATTGGTCAAAAGCAACAACCATAGCGTACAGTGTATCCGCCCCATTCTGACCGGGACAGTCGATATTCGCAATGTCGATCACCGCATTGCCGGTATTGGTGGCGTTGTTGTTGGTGGTGAAATAGTAGAAACTCGTGTTCTCAGCATCAAAACAAGCAACACTGGCCTGATTTCCTACATTGGGCTCTTCATTGGCCAGAGTGCTTTCACCGCATATCTGTGTGGGATTACAGTTCTGCGAAAAAGCATACATCCCACTGGTTAACAGGAGGATAGTGGTAAAGATTTTATGGCTGCTTGCCCTCATCACTCGTTATAAAAAATGTCCCACATCATAAACCAATAAAAGTAGTCTATCATGCGGGATGTTGAATTCGCGCGTGTTTTATTTTTCACACGGACATGTGCAAAGAACGTTTTTTTACCTGTTGTGGTATGCGAGCCTTCAAACAAGTTATCAAGCCCACTCATAATCTCGTTTCAATATCGCCTTAAGGCGACGATTCAACGTTTATCACTGCGATTTTCTCTTACATTTGGACGTATGCATGAAATGGAATTGAGCACCTTTATTGCCCGCATAGCCGTGGCCGTCATCTCCGGAATGGTAATAGGCTTGGAGCGCCAATGGCACCATAAACAAGCTGGTTTGGGCACCAATACGCTCGTTGCTCTTGGCGCGGCGATTTATGTTTTGATTTCACTTCAACTCACCACCGAATCGGGGGATTTGACCAGGATTATCGGTCAGGTGGTGGTAGGTGTTGGTTTCCTTGGTGCCGGCGTCATCATGCATCGCGGTCTGGATATTCAGGGACTCACCACTGCGGCAACCATTTGGTGTAGCTCCGCAATCGGCTGTCTGGCAGGAGCCGGATTGTTTGGCCAGGCCGCTGTGAGCACTCTGGCAGTAATCTTTGTCAATGTGCTGATGCGTCAGGCAAAATTCAAACTAAAAGAGCCCAAAAACGACCAACCCCCTCCCGGCGAAAAAGGCCAATAACCACCATCATCCCTGTCTGAATTTCCGTCCCTCACAATTCTGGTGCGCCGCGATACGTGCAATCGCGGATATAGCGTATTTTTGCACCCATGAAGAACATCCGCAATTTTTGCATCATTGCCCATATTGATCACGGGAAGAGTACCTTGGCCGATCGTCTGCTACAGGTAACAGGGGCGATTACTGAGCGTCAGCTGCAGGAGCAGACACTCGACGATATGGATCTGGAGCGGGAGCGCGGAATCACCATTAAAAGTCACGCCATCCAAATGGAGTACGACCTCAATGGCGAACACTATGTTCTTAACTTGATCGACACTCCGGGACACGTGGACTTTAGCTATGAGGTATCGCGCTCGATCGCGGCCTGCGAAGGGGCTTTGCTTATCGTGGATGCTTCACAAGGCATCGAAGCGCAAACCATCTCCAATTTGTATCTGGCAATCGATCACAACCTGGAAATCGTCCCCATCCTCAACAAGATGGACCTCGATAGTGCCAATCCCGAGGAAGTTACTGATCAAATCGTGGATCTCATCGGCTGCGACCCTGAAGATGTTATTCGTGCCAGTGGAAAAACCGGACTGGGCGTGGACGAAATCCTCGATGCCATCATCCACCGCATTCCCGCACCAAAAGGTGATCCTGATGCGCCGCTTCAAGCCATGGTTTTTGACTCGGTATTCAACAGCTTTCGGGGAATTATCGCTTACTACCGTATCCTCAATGGCCGACTGAAAAAAGGCCAAAAGGTGAAGTTTATGAATACGGCAAAGCAGTACGAAGCCGATGAAATTGGGGTTCTTGGTCTGGACCTTAAACCGCGGAATATCGTGGAGGCAGGCAATGTGGGATACATCATTTCAGGGATTAAAGAAGCCAAAGAGGTTAAAGTTGGAGATACCATCACCTTGGTTGAGAACCCTTGCAAAGAAGCAGTCAAAGGATTCGAAGATGTTAAGCCAATGGTCTTTGCAGGAATTTACCCCGTAGAAACCGACGAGTTTGAAGAGCTTCGTGCCAGCATGGAGAAACTCCAGTTGAACGACGCTTCACTTGTTTTTGAAGCTGAGTCCAGCGCCGCTCTCGGATTCGGTTTCCGTTGCGGATTCCTCGGAATGCTCCACATGGAAATCATTCAGGAACGCCTGGAACGTGAGTTCGACATGAACGTTATCACCACTGTTCCAAACGTTAGCTACATCGCTCACTTGAAAGGCGGTGAAGCAATCGAGCTGCATAATCCGTCCGACATGCCGGACCCTTCGAAGCTGGAGTTCATCGAAGAACCCTATATCACGGCACAAATCATCTCCAAATCTGAATATGTGGGGAGCGTTATGACCCTCTGCATCGAAAAACGGGGTGAATTGAAAAACCAGGTGTATCTGACGTCAGATCGCGTCGAGCTTACGTTCGATATGCCCCTCGGTGAAGTGGTTTTCGATTTCTATGACAAACTCAAAACAGTCTCACGAGGTTATGCGTCATTTGACTATTTCGCCACCGGTTTCCGCCGGTCCGATCTCGTAAAGCTGGATATTCTGCTCAACGGTGATCAGGTAGATGCTTTGTCGGCCCTTATTCACAAAGACCACGCATACGATTTGGGGAAACGAATCTGTCTGAAATTGAGGGAACTTATCCCGCGCCAGCAGTTTATGATTGCTCTCCAGGCAGCTATCGGTGCGAAGATCATTGCGCGTGAAACCATCAATCCTGTTCGAAAAGACGTTACAGCCAAGTGCTACGGTGGTGACATCACCCGTAAACGTAAACTGCTCGAGAAGCAGAAAAAAGGGAAGAAGCGTATGCGTCAGGTAGGTCGCGTCGAAGTGCCACAGGAAGCCTTCCTGGCGGTACTGAAACTCAACGACTAGTGCCCCATTTGGCCTTGTGCCATACCTTTGTAATATGAAAAGTCAGGCATCCGCCAAAAGGGATATCCGCGAATGTAGTCTCGCCGAACTGAAATCCTGGTTCACGGAGCAAGGTGAAAAAGCCTTTCGTGCAAATCAGGTCTGGGAATGGCTATGGCAAAAAGGCTGTCATACTTTCGATGACATGACCAACATTTCCAAGGCTACACGCGATAAACTCAATGAGCATTTTGAGCTGTCGGCTATTGAAGTCGTGGAACAACAAGTTTCTTCCGATCGAACCATCAAAGCTGCTTTCAGAAGTGGCCCCACGCAGGTGTTTGAGGGCGTGCTGATCCCCACATCCAGCCGAATGACGGCTTGCATAAGCTCGCAAGTAGGATGCAGTCTGGCCTGTAAATTCTGCGCTACCGGCCGTCTGAAATTGCTTAAAAACCTTACCGCCGGCGAAATCTATGACCAGGTGCTCTACCTCAGTCGACTAGCTGAAGGGACCTATGGAATTCCGTTGTCCAATATTGTGCTCATGGGAATGGGCGAGCCCTTGCTCAACTATAAAAATGTATTGCAAGGTATCGATCGTATCACAGCTCCCGACGGATTGGGGATCTCTCCTCGACGGATAACCCTTTCAACCGCGGGAATTGCCAAGATGATCTGCAAATTGGGTGATGACGAAGTGCGCTTTAACCTGGCTCTGTCATTGCATGCGGCTAATGACGAAAAGCGCTCTAAAATCATGGAAATCAACGACTCCAACAACCTGGAAACCCTTGCGGAGGCATTGAAATATTTCCATGAAAAAACAGGGAATCGTATCACCTTTGAGTACATCATCTTCCGCGACTTTAACGACGAATTGCAGGATGCCCGTGAACTGGCGGCATTTGCTCGTAACGTGCCGTGCAAAATCAACATCATCGAATACAACCCCATTGACGACGGAGAATTCCAACAGGCCGATCCGGTTAAGGTGGATGCATTTGCCCGCTTTCTCGAAGAAAAGTGCAACCTCATCGTCAATGTCCGCCGCTCAAGAGGAAAGGATATCGATGCAGCTTGTGGTCAGCTAGCCAATAAGAATAAAGCGGCATCCGCCAAATAGGGTAGCGCTTCATTGCATGGTAAAACAGTGATTTTTCCCGATGCCTTGTCATCACATCCGGGCTAGCAAAAAATGGATTTTCAGGACTCCCGATTAAAATCGAAGCTGTACTTAATGACTTGTCCGGTCTTGTGTACAGCAGGATCGAGCTTGATCTTTTTCAACCGGGTGATCACATAATTGATCAACTCCGGATTATCGGAAAAGATGTGGATGATTTCGACTTCACCCTTGGCATCGATACGAAAGGTGACATCCACCTTACCCCTAAGAACCGAACTTTCAACGACGGGCGTTTGTGTTTTCACACTGTCGGGTTGGGTCGCAATGGTATCCTGTTGCTGCACATAGGCAAGCAACGATTCCTGTTGGCAATGAACATGAATGAAACCAAGCAGAGGCAGCAGAAAGAGGAGTATGGTCAATAGTTTTCTCATGGTTCCAGTCGGATCCTGACGTTCATACGACGAGCAAGACCCACCGAAGTTACACAAGAAGGTACGAAGAAAGTGTTAAATTATTTGAGCGGTAGGAATTTAACGGAATCCGGTACCATTTTCAGAGTAAACCTCAACTTCGGAAGCACTGGGAACATGGTGGCAAAAAGTTCAAACTTTTGAGCGACCTAATTCGAATGCTTGATTCGTGTCTCACAGATCCTGGCCACTATAAAACCCGATAAAACGGTAGGAAAGAGCATTATGTGCTGATATAACGGTATTTGTACTATTCAAACATTTTGGATGCAGATGGATAATTCATGATATATCAGTTGAAAAGTATTACATTTACCCGATATATCGGGTGTTATGAAAAATAAAAGATCTATTCCGCTTCCTATCAAACAAAGAAGACTTCTCCAACAAGTAGGAGAGCAAATCAAACTTGCTAGACTTAGAAGAAAATACAGCTTGAGTCTTGTAGCCGAAAGAGCAGGAATCGCCATTAGTACACTTGAATTAATAGAAAAAGGAGCTGAAACTGTAGGTATGGGTAAATACTTGATGACGCTACACGCTTTGGGGCTAGCAGATGACCTACTTCTTGTAGCGAAGGATGATGAACTAGGTCGAAAAATTCAGGATGCTGAACTAACCACCTCTAAAAGAGCACCAAAAAGGAAAAAATGAGTGAACAAAAAGCAATTTATGTTTACGCTGATTGGGAAGGATTAGTGGAACCAACTCTAATGGGCATTCTGTACTCACGAAGATCTCGAGGACACGAAATTTTTTCGTTTCAATACAATCTAGAATGGATAGGTAAAAACGACCGACAGTTGGATCCAGATCTTAAACTCTATAAAACCGAACAGTATCTTGATGGTAAAAAAGAAAATTTTGGGATTTTTTCAGACTCTGCACCAGACAGGTGGGGAAAACTTATAATGGACCGAAGAGAAGCTTGGCAAGCTGATTCGGAAAATCGCATTTCGCGAAAGCTATTTCAGACAGACTATCTGCTCGGAGTGCATGATGGTCATAGAATGGGAGCGCTAAGGTTTAAGTTGGATCCCGAGGGGGATTTTCTTGATAATAACGACAAGTATGCCTCCCCACCAGGGGTGTTAATTAGAGAGCTTGAAGAGGCAAGCTTGAAATTTGAAAACGATGAGCTTTTCGATGATCCTCAATATGAAAAATGGATCGAAATGCTTCTTGCGCCTGGCGCATCTTTGGGAGGAGCGAGACCCAAGGCTAGTGTAAAGGATTCAGATGGGAATCTTTGGATAGCTAAATTCCCTTCGATAAACGATCAATACGACCATGGGGCTTGGGAATATCTCGTTTATCAGTTGGCCATGGACTGTAGAATAAATATGGCCGAATGTAAAATTCAGAGATTCTCATCAAAACATCACACCTTCATGACCAAGCGATTTGATCGTACCTCCCAAGGAAACAGAATTCATTTTGCATCTGCCATGACTATGTTGGGTTATTCCGATGGACTCGAGAATACTGCGGGTGCGTCTTATCTGGAAATCGCCGAATTTCTAATGAGTAAAGGATCCAATGTAAAAGAAGATCTTGAAGAACTATTTAAAAGAATCGTATTCACTATTTGTGTCTCGAATTGTGATGACCACCTTCGTAATCATGGCTTTTTATTGAATGAGGCGGGATGGCGCCTTTCTCCGGCATATGACATCAATGCGAATGAAACAGGAATGGGACTCATTCTGAACATTTCATTGGATGACAACAGACTGGACTTGAGAATACCTTTAAGTCTGCACTACGAATTCAGGCTAACAGAAGAAAGAGCACATGAAATTATTAGAAACACTGTGGAAATTGTATCCTCATGGCAAGAACGAGCTCGAAAACTTGGTATATCGGGAGCAGAAATCAAGGGCAAATCTCGAGCTTTTCAAGTAGCGACAAATTATAAATCTTAGAAGATCCGTGTCCTAATGAGTGATCAATTAAACATAGCTGGTGAAAGAATAGGTTGTAAGTCGCCTCTGCCTCCAAAGATTTAAGCACTATGCTCTGGTATCCATCGCGCCGAACTTTTGAGAAGCTTTGACTAACAAAGGATTTGAATAGATTGAAAAACGGAGAACCAATCAATTTTGATCAATTCTCCGTTCCAGTGAATGCCGTAGAGTTCAAACCACCACCTTCGAAGCTGAGGTCATAAAATAAGGTATGGTGAACTCAAGGAATAATGAGAAAATCCCTCACTTCATCCTTTCGCCGTACCGAAATCCGAAACTCCTCTCCATTGGTGAGCACGCAAGCATTCTCAGCCAGCTTCCATAGTGCCACCTCATTGGCGTTGACAATTCGTGAGTTGTGAACACGTACAAACTGATGTCCCTCCAGTGAGGTCATAACGCTCTTCAAGTTCCGTGAAACTAAAATTCGCTCACCCGACTTGAGTACAAGGTTGGAATAACTCCCCTCTGCTTCTACCATGAGTATCTCATTTACCGGAACCTGACGATAGTGTATTCCACTCTTCACTACAATGGCGTTGGTTTTCGTTTCGGCGGCCAAGTCCTGAGCCTGACGAATAGATCGCTTGATACGCGCCATAGTCTTCAATAGATCTTCGGCTGTAGTCGGCTTAAGCAAGAAATCAAATGCATTGTGTTTTATTGCATTAATGGCATGCTTGCTGAATCCGGTGTGAAACACAATGTAGTAGTTCATATCTTGAAACTTGCGGGCAATTTCAAGACCCGTTTTGCCGGGCATTTCGATATCGAGAAAAAGCACCTTTGGACGCAGCGCATTGATACGTTCCTCAGCCAGGTGAGGGTCGTTCAGTACTTCCAATATGTGCATTTCGGGACAATAAGTGCGGAGGATTTTGACGAGGTTTCCCGCCGCATCCTGTTCATCGTCAACGACGATGCAAGACAGATTTTTCATAGTTAGTGGTTGTAAATAAATTAAGGTAAGCCTAATTTAAATACGTTTGGATCAATATCCAATGCTTCAGGGTCTATTTTCTTTATGCCCGTCATGTTTTTTTTGTAATCGTTCGGTTTTGGTGCTCCCGAAAGTGCTGATAACGAGTAAACTCCATCTTATCACGGTAGAATGCCTGAAGGATTCTAAGGATCTAATTACCTGAAATCATACGTTCATTCGGTGCTGGAATCGTTGGTTCATGCGAGAATGTTGGTTCGGAAACAGATCTCACACATAATATAAAACACTAGAAAACAGCGTATTACCGCTTCGAAAAGCGGGCGCGTGATATTTTTTTTTCGACTTGCTGTAACGAACCGGGAAGGCCGACCGTCACACGTTCGAAATCAGTAAAAAACAAAACGATGATCAAGAAGATATTTTCCTTTGCAGTGGCTTGTACAATGGGAATAGCGGGGTGGACCCAGGTAGAAGAACAAAAAAGTGACACTACCGAAATCAGTCTGGGCGACCTCAAGGTCATGGTATATGAAGATCCTGAAGCGGAACCCGATTCGGTTAAAGAAGAAAAGAACCGCATTTTTCACTCCGGTGGTCGGTTTGACCTGGGTATGAACATCCTGTTCGATGCCAATGGAAGTACCGATATGACCGGCGACAATCAATGGCTCGATTTGGACTACGCAAAGTCCCTGAGCTGGAGCTACTATCCCTTTGATGCCCGTCTGGACATCGTTGATGAGTACGTCCAGTTGGGATTCGGCGCTGGCTTTGAATGGAGAAACTATGGATTGGCAAACAATGTCAACGTTTATCCTAAGATGCCAATCTACGATTCGACCCTCACCGAAGTTGTGGAGTATCGCGACACTACCTTCGGGGTGATTTCCGACCAGTTTGATTTCTCAAAGAATCGCTTGCGGACAACCTACCTCAAAGTGCCTTTGGTTCTGGAATTCAACACCAGCACGAAGGATAGCAAGAGCTTTCACGTGGAAGCCGGTGTGATCGGTGGATGGCGTCTTGGAAGCAATATCAAGCAGAAATTTACGGAAGATGGTGTTGACCAAAAGCGTAAAGTGAAAGACGACTTCAACTTCAATGACTTTACACTCGACGCCACAGTGCGCGTAGGGTATGGTGATGTGACCGTTTTTGCCAACTATGGCCTTACTCCGCTCTTCGCAGATGGCCGTGGCCCCGAAATTTATCCCCTTACCGTGGGAATATCCATACTTACCTGGTAACTACAAAGATGCTCTGGTAAACACAGTAACATCAGTTGTTTATGTCTAAAGCCCCTCGCTTAATGCGGGGGGTTTTTGATTACACCTCCACCACATCATCCTCTCCCAACAAATCCATCCCCTGATATCGCAACATCAACTGGGCAACAGCAACAACGTCCTTCTTGCAATATCGCTCTATACGCTCCAAATCACCGTCTTCCCAGTACACCCGCCCCACCTGAGACCCGTCTATGTCGTCTTTGGGCGTTGGAATACCAAAGATCTTCGTCAATAGCTTGATGGAGGTGTAGTGCTTGTAGTCACCAAATTTCCACAACTCCATCGTGTCGAGATGACGTACCTCCCAAGGCTTCTTGCCGGCAATGTTCAAAATTGTAGGTATCGATAAACCATTGATTAATAAACGCCGACAGATATACGGAAAGTCAAACTCCTTCCCATTGTGGGCGCACAACAAATGTGCGGGAGAAGAAAAATGCGAATTGAGCAGATTGCTGAATCGTTGCAACAATTCCGATTCATCATTTCCGTAAAACGAGGTTACCCTGAAAATGCGCCGACCGGCAGTATAATGGAAGTACCCTACACTGATACAAACAATCTTACCAAACTCAGCATAAATCCCCGCGCGTTCATAGCTTTCTTCAAGTGTCAACTCCTCTTTCTCGCGGAAAAACTTGCTCTTCAACGCCCATAATTCGCGGAAATCGTCATCCAACTCCTCAAAGTGATGAACCCCCGAAACGGTTTCTATATCCAGAAATAAAATGGAATTTAAATCAACATGGTCTAGCATTAGCGAATGATTACACCTCGCTGGCCATCCAGCAAAGGCAGTTGTACAAAGTTGCGTTCCTCCAGGCTGCCACGCACAAAGATGAACTTTTTATCATACAACACTCCCTCACACCAGAAGCTAACCCAATACTGGTTTGTAAGTGTAGTCATTTCAGGCATAAGTGGTTCTACCAATACGGCTTTATGGGGTTCCACCGTGTCAAACATATGCCGCAGTTCTGATGTCGTTACGCGTTCCTTGTCGCGCTCGCCGTATCCGTTGGAACGAACCAGCACGCCCTTCAATTCCTGGTCTTTTAAATTCAGCAGATAGGTTGACCATTCAGCCTCACCCAACTCATTTTCCTTACATACTATAGCTACTGCTACTCCCTCAACTTTCGGTGGATTGATGTCTTCTTTCATCGCGCTTTACATTTGCCGAATGGCTATTTACTCAATTCTTCTACGATCGACGTTGTAAATTTGATATACCACTGCATGTCCAACGGAACATGGTCTATATATACATCAGGACGCTCATGCCCCAATCGTACAATCACAGCATTCAAATGCGGAAGGGCCACAATATATTGTCCGCGCATACCGCGTGCGCTGGCAAACGGGTGTCCCTCATGTCGGGCAAGCCACCACTGCCAACCGTAGTGTTCAACTACAGCCCCATCCACATCGGGCACGTTAACAGGTGTCATGGCTGCACGAAAATATTCACGCGGTAATACTTCACGCCCTTTCCACTCTCCACTGTCCAACATCAACTGTCCAATACGCGCAAAATCACGCGCGGTAGCATAAAAGGCGGAAAATGCTTTCTCCAGTCCGTCTTCATGATCGAGATTCCAATAGGCATCTTGTTCGGCACCAATCCGACTCCATATTTTTTCGGAGAAATACGTGGCAAGGTGTTTTCCCGTAGCTTCCTGAAGCGCCATTCCCAGCAGTACCGTATTTCCTCCTTCGTATTTCCATTGGGTAAGGGGTGTGCGGCATACGCCAAATGCTAACGTATTTCCCGCCAGGTCATCTCCAAAATACGCCCTGGCCTGATACCCAAATGGATTCACATACGATTCCCCAAAGTCAATACCCGAAGTCATCGTAAGCAAATCCTCCAATTTCAACGCAGCATTCTCACCTGTGGCATACTGCGCAATATAACTTCCAAGCGGCTCCCGGGGTCCCGCCATGCTCCCATCTGCAAATGCAGCCCCTATAGCCATTGACGTGAAGGACTTGGCCATGGAAAAACTGTTGGATAATGTATTTCGATGGGTTCCCTCCCAGTACTGTTCATAGCGAATGGTGTCGTCTACTATGACCAAAAGGGCCGTAGTGCCATATTGTTCCCAGTCGCGTAAAAAGGGTTTTGCCAATGCTGTGGCATTCGCCAAATACTTTTCAGCCCAGGGCTCGCCGCTTCCTGCTGGTACCACGCGCAGAGCATGATCCCCCATGTCGTCTATATCCGGACGATTGACTCCCTTTAAATAGGTTTTGGTGAGGCCAGATAGGATGTGCTTATTGCCGGTGACCAATAGCAATACAACCAGAACGCCCAGTACGAGCAACAGCCACATGAAAAATCGCTTGATAAACTTCACCCGGTGATTTTAAAGGCAAAGTAACCAATTCCATTGACCCGCAGCGGCACAAGAATTAAATTCAGGTTTAACCTACAATCAACAGCCATTCCAGCGCAACTTTCCACGCCGTAATACGTACACTAACGTTCCAGTCAATTAAGGCACATGAGACGATTTATACTCCCCTTGTTCATCCTGCTTTCCCTCCTGGGAACAGCTCAATCTGATGTTTCTGACGCCAGAGACGCCTATTTTTCGGGTGATTACGAGGCGTGCATATCGCTCACCACTGCATTGATTGATGTCGAACGCAACGCGGAGGCCTACCTGCTACGGGCGCAGGCGTTTCACAAACAGGGAAAATTTGCCCAGGCCCTGGCCGATTACGACTACGCTGAAAAAAGGGGCTCAGCGGATGAAGAGCTATACCTCAATCGGGGCATTTGTCGGTCAAGCCTTCAGCTTTATGATGCAGCTACAAAAGACCTGTGGCGCTTTCTGGAACTCAGCCCTGATCATGCGCTGGCCTACTACTACCTCGGGGAGGTGGATTTCATGCTGGGGAACACCGAAGCGGCACTTGAATTTATTGGACATTCGCTTGAACTCGATGATGATTATATGCCGGCCTGGTATCTTCAAGGGGCGGCATTCGCGGAAAAAGGAAAGTGGAGAAAGGCACGTGAATCATTCGATCGAGCGGCTCAAATTGATCCCTCATTCCGCCGCATTCAGCTTAACATAGCATTGACATGTATTGAGCAAATGGAATTTGACGAAGCAAATGAAATCCTTTCCAACTTGTTGCTGGAAGACGACACATTACTTCCTGAAGTGTACTACTACCGCGCAGAAGTGAAATACTTCCAAAAAGACCATGTGGGTGCCTGTGAAGATTGGAAACAATCGGCCGATTTGGGCGATGAAGATGCAGCGACCAATTGGGAACGGGTTTGCCAAAAAGGCAAAGACTCCATCAAACAAAAGCGCCGGACATACGCCGAGTTCTAAGGCGACGTGCAGGTGTGCCTGAGTTGCTAAGACGCTTCTTCAACCCAATCGAAGTCAAATAAATTGGCCAGATTTTCCAATAGCTTTACTTCTACTTCCTGCTGATCTACAGGTCTGCCAAGTTCTAAATGCATTGAAGTAACCTGCTTGTCGGTAATTCCGCAGGGTACGATATTTCCAAAATAGCCCAGATCAACATTGACATTAAACGCAAAACCGTGCATGGTTACCCAGCGACTGCATTTAACGCCCATGGCCGCTATTTTCCTTGCTTTGGAAGGATTGTTGGCATCAAGCCAAACACCCGTCAGACCATCAATGCGACTCGCCTCGATGCCGTATTCTTCCAGCGTCAGAATAATAGCTTCCTCCAGATACCGAAGATATTTATGAATATCAGTGAAGAACTGGTCTAAATCAAAGATGGGATACCCAACAATTTGACCGGGTCCGTGATAGGTGATGTCTCCCCCGCGATTGATCTCATAATAAGTGGCATGCGCATCGTCCAATTGTTGTTCGTTGACCAACAAGTGATCACGACTTCCACTTTTGCCAAGGGTATATACATGAGGATGTTCTACAAACAATAAGTAATTGTGCGGAGTAACGGGCTCTTCTAAATCCCGGTTGGCCATCTTTTGGTCAATGACTTCCTTGAACAAGGTTTCCTGATAATCCCAGGTTTCCTTGTAATCTTTTTGTCCGAGATGTCGATAGATGACCTTGCGCATCAGATCTTGCTCAGCTCGTTTTTAAGCAGGTCAATATTCCTGATTTGAATAGGATCCTGATTGCCCAATTCTGCCAGATGCAGGGAATACCAATCCCCGAAATAAATGAGGTGGAAAACGCGTTCGAGATCAGATGAACCGATAGCATTGATCGTCTCGACAACATGGGTCTTGGCGTTGAAAATTCCGCGACAAATTTCGGTTCGAACCCTGTTCCTTTCGATTTCCATGCCGTCTTGTAAGATGATTACGGCTAAAGCTTCATCGCCGGTTTCCCAGCCTACCAACTCGTTGTGATTCATTTCCGGAATCACGTTGTGCCATGCCAGTTTCTTGCCGTTCTCATTGATTTGCTGTCTCCAGCGAATGGCGACCCCTTCCAGTCGACGATCGGTATAGATAATGGGCAGACGATCAATGGTTCGAACCGCCAAATCCATCGCATTCCTGGCAATGACATCGCGCTGTTCCTCAAGCCGCAAGGCTATTTGGCTTAATGCCTCTTCAATTTCACCATTCCACAACTTGTAAGCCTTCAAAATAAACAACTGCTGAATTAATGAGTAAGCCAGCATAGAACGCGGAGGATTTCCACCGGGAATAATAATGTGATCCAAACCATGTTCCTTTGCCTTTTCAAGGACCTCTCCACCCGAAGTAATGCATGCCATAGCACATCCTCGTTCGATGGCCTCCTGCATAGCAGAAAGCGTTTCTTCAGTACCTCCTGAATAACTCGAAACAATCACCAATGTATGTTCATCAACCCAGTGAGGCAGGTGGTATTCATTATTAACTAAAAAGGGAATCTCACAGGTATCGGCCACAAGATGTGACGTAATCTTCCCGCCAATTCCGGATCCTCCAAGACCCGTCACAAGAATGGCATTGATGCCACCACGGGGTTGTAACGTTGCCTGGCTGCCAATGGCCAGCGCTTCACGAATTTGACTTGGAAATGCTTCAATAAGGCTTCTCATGCAGTCTGATTTTGAGGGGCAAAGGTAATACCTTCAGTTCCGATTTGGAAACGGATTGTTGGGATAGACCCTGATCATTGCATGGAACGTATGCGGAAGGAGAATCATGATTCTATCGACCCTTATCGCACTAAGGTCACAGAGCCTTTGAGTTCCACAAGGTCGGGGAGATGGCCGGGTAACACAATGAGCCTCCAGGTGTAAACATCATTTGGTGCGAAATAAGCACCTCCGTGAACATCGCCTATCCAAGGCATTTCGGGATCGTGTGTTTCGAAAACCAAATCGCCCCATCGATTCCAGATCTGGAACGTGTACTCCTGCATTTCAAAGCCACTCCACTGAGGAATAAACTCATCGTTCAATCCGTCGTAGTCCGGCGTAAAGGCATTGGGAACATAAATCAACAAAGAAGCATCAACCGATACTGTCTTTAAAACCGTATCAATACAGCCAAATTCATTGGCCACAAGCAACAGCACGTCGTATTCCCCATAGTTTGCATATTCATGCACAGGATCCGATTCAAAGGCCTCAGTACCGTCGCCAAAGTCATACTGCCAACCAATTGCTCCTATGGACTCGTCTTCAAATTGAATGGTAGGATCACCAAATGCTGCATTTTCCGCGTCATAGGTGAAATTGGCCATTGGATTGGGCCATACCGTTACAACTTCCGGTTGTGTAAGCGCCGATGAACACCCGTTGGCACTCCATACCGTGAGGGTAAGATCAAATGTCCCGGCTTCGTTGACCGGTATAATCACATTGCTTCCTTCTGTAATGGCACCATTGCTCAACTGCCAGGTCCAACCTACCAACTGATAGGGCTCGGCAATAGTTGATATCGAAACAGCTTCCAATTCCCCACCCGCACAAAACAGCTCATTGGCCGTTACAAAGTCGACTTCCGGATTGGCAAAAACTTCGAGAATCTGAAGCGAGGTGTCTGCACAACCTTGATCCGAAGTGGCAATGAGTGAAATGGTATACAATCCAAATTCGGAATAGGTAGAACTTCCATTCAACGCGTTCCCCATTTGGCTGTTGCCATAATCCCATTGATACCCTTCAACTGCGCCCGATTCCAATGTAGTAGTATTGGTAAAATCAACATCATTTCCGGCACAGATATCCTCAAAACTGAATCCGGCAACCGGCACGGCGTATACCTCCAATTGTTGCGTGAGGGTTTCTTCACAACCCTGGTCGGAGACAACCGTCAGACTTACATCATAAATACCCCATTGATCCAACTCGGTTTCCCAGTTAGGGTCGGTTTGATTATCTTGTCCGGTTACTTCCCAGCTCCACGACACCAGGTCGCCTGCGTCTATTGTGGTTTGATCATCAAAAACAAACACACTCCCTGCGCAAGCATTGTCAAGTGAGAATGCCACGACGGGAGCCTGAAAAACTTCAAAATCCTGAATGAGCGTTGCTGTGCAACCGGCATCAGTGGTTATTTCCAGGCTGAATGAATAAACTCCGGATCCACCGGCTGTAATAGGATCTGGCTGAAACAAATCGGAGGTTCCAAGCCCATCAAAATCCCAATCTGCACCTGTAATGTTTCCGTCGGCCACCGTTGAGGTATTAATCACCTCCAGATTTTCATTTACACATGGATTCACCAGGTCGAATGAAGGCTCTGGTACCGGATTGATTTCAAGGTCCTGTGCATCATTGTTGACGCAGCCGTTTGCATCCGTAAATGTGTATGTAATGGCGTATGCTCCCCACCCTGTTGCAGGGTCAAATTGAGTGATGGCGTTGCCTTCATATTCATACGTTCCCCCTAATGGACTTCCACCTGATAGGTCGAGCACAGGCTCATCCGCACACATGGGCTCAAATGGGCTTAAGGTAACACCAGGCAAACCGAATACCTCAAATTGCGATGTGTCCGAATTGATACACCCGTTGATATCGGTATAGAAATAGACGATTTCATAGATTCCGGGATCTTGTCCGGGATCGAAGGTCGCTGTTTGTACATCTTCAACCGTGTAGTACCCGGGATTATCATTGGGTAATCCCCCCGACAAGTCAAATACGGGCTGCTCTTCGCATGTTCCCGCTTCCATATCCAGCGTTACCGTTGGCAATGTATTTACGATTACCGAAACCACTTCTGTAGCTTCACAGTCGGCATAGTATCCGGTAATTTCAAAATCCTGAGTTGCAGGCGGACTGAGCCAGAATTCTTCCTGACTTACCTCAAAAACATAACTGTTGTCGAGCCAGGAATAACTAGTACCCCCATCAATGGTGAAATGCGCACTGTCTCCGTAGCATATCGGTTCAGGGATGCTTGTAGTGAAGGTGAATTCATCCACTTCAACAGGTGTTTCACATTCAATGAGTACCGGACATCCGTTGGCATCGGTCATGATCAGCGAGGGACAGTACGTGCCTGGAATATCATAGATATGTGTAGTAGTGGTGTTGCCTTGAGGATCCCCAAATCCATCTCCGAAATCCCAGAAATAATCAAAGGAAACATCTGCCGTATTAAAAGCTTCTAAGTCCAACGTGAACGGCGCACAGGTTGCCGTGTCCAGAATTTGAGTGAATGGCCCGATCACATTTCCGTATTGGAAAATATCCTCTACCACAAGCGTGTCATAACAGCCAAACTCATTGCATACCACCAATTCCAGATCAAATACACCAATGGGGTAGGTGTGAAACACCGAAATCCCACTTCCAAACTGACCATCACCGAAACTCCATTCCGAACATTCAAT
Organism: Flavobacteriales bacterium; assembly: GCA_020437755.1. Taxonomy (GTDB): domain Bacteria; phylum Bacteroidota; class Bacteroidia; order Flavobacteriales_D; family Sanyastnellaceae; genus JADFAK01. The sequence continues at coordinate 5,398 of JAGQVX010000004.1, read as the reverse complement.
AGCACCCGCAGTGGTATTGTCGAATTGTACACCGAAAAGGCAATTGTTGATGTTGGCGTCGAAATCAAATGTTGCTACAGGATTCACAATACTCACCGCATCTGAAGAACAATAGGTCGAGATGCAGCCCACGGCGTTTTCAACGGTCAGACAGATTTCATAATCGCCGTTTTCATTGTAAATATGTGAAGCATCTATTTCATTACTGGTGTTTAGGGGTCCTGAAAGTGGATCTCCAAAATCCCAGGAGTATTGTACCACATTGCCTACCGATTGATTGATAAGGTGTATCGTATCCCCTTGGCAAGACGGGTTTTGGGCAACTTCAAAGTTGGCCACGGCCGGAAACACAATTTCCAAATCCTGAGTGACCGTAGAACCGCAGCCTATATCATTATAAGCTTCAAGGGTTACCGTAAAAGTGGTGTCGTACGGATAAGGCTCATTAAACGTGTAGGTGGGGTTCAGATCGGTTGAGGTAGTCCCGTCTCCAAAAGTCCATAGCCAGGTGTCCAGACTGTTGCTCACAGGATCGAAAGAGACCGTCACCGGACCACAAGGCTGTGGATAGGAAACGTTGAAAAAGGCAAAATCAGGACTACTATTTACCTCAATCACGTCATTAAAAGTCTCCGTGGTTTGGCATCCGTTGGGGTCGGTAGTAGTTACCGTAATATCATACGTTCCAAGGTCATTATAGGCCACGGTGGGCCAAATGTTTCCAGAACCGGTAAAGGTTGAATCGATGACCTCCCCTTCAATGACATACTGCACAGTCCAGCTATTCAGCAAATCATCGTAAGAGGCTTCCATCGTAGTGCCATTGCCGAAATCTACATTCCAATAATGATTGAAGGCAGATGGCTGAAATTCAACTTCCAATGGTGGGCATCCCACCGTAGGTGCGAAGTTCAATGTGGGATCAGGTTCCGTGGCAACTACCACTGCCGTGTACACATCCGGACAACCTACATCATCATTGATTGCGGTAAGTGTCACGGTGTAGTTACCGGGATCGGTATACGTATATACAGGATTTGGATCATTCCATATGATCGGGCTGCCATCTCCGAAGTCCCACATCAGACTATCGGCCAGGATAGAATTGTCTTCGAAGTAAACCGTGGTGCCATTTCCACAAATCACTGAGTATTCAAACAGCGCAACAGGAGGTGTGACATAAACGAATTCTGAATAGGTCTCAAAGCTATTGCACCCTTCATTGAATACCGAAATGGTAACATCAAAGTAACCTGTGTCCTGATATTCATGTTCAATGCAGATCTCGTCATAAGGCAAAGTCTGCCAACCGGTATTGTCCCCAAAATTCCAGGAATACGTAACCCCCGGTTGTTCCTCGATGCAGAATTCAAACGGATCACCGGCGCAATTGGCGCTAATATCCACCGAAATATCGGTGGAAACCTCAGTCTGTACATTGATGGTTTGCGAACTCGTAAACGTCGCCACGCATCCACCTTCAGTCACAATATCGAGTGTAATCGAAAATTCACCAAGCTCGTTATACGAGAAGTCGGGAATTTGTCCGTTGTAATCCGGGACATTGTCTTCATTAAAGTCCCATAGCCATTGAACTACCGGATCAACGGAGGTTACATCCAAGTCAAAGATGTCAACCACAACTCCCGTGCATATTACTGTTGGGTTGCTAAAGAATATTTCTGGAGCAAAAACTTGAATGTAGTCTTCAAGTAAAACACTTCCGGAACATCCAGCATCGCTTTCTACAACCAACTCGATATCATAAGATGCATAATCATTAAAAACCCACGAAAAATCTGCGGAAGTTGATACACTTACGCCATCGATGAACCATTCATAGGAAAGGTTCCCGGGGCCGGTCGTGAGATTGGTAAAGTTGACGGCAAAAGGAGCCTGACAACTTACAGACGTATCTGTTTCAAAGGCAATATCCAGCGCCTCCAATACCGTGATGGCAACAGCGCCGCTCTCGGTATCGATGCAACCCGGTGAGTAGGTTACTGTCAATGCCGGATAGTACGTTCCCGGATCGTTGTAAGTAAAAATTGGATATTCTGAGTTTGCATCCTGATCACCATCGCCATCCAGGTCCCAAGACCACGAAATGGGGTTGGGTACGGTCACATCGGCATAGGCTACAGTTTCACCGGCACAAATAGTCGTTGGGGAAACGGTCACAAAAGCCGAATTGGCAATGTCAATTACCTCTACTTCAATACAATCAGTGCTTTGACAGCCAATGTCGTCGGTAACGGTCAAACAAGTTTCGTACGTCCCAACGGCATCATATTCATTGACAACAGCGGCAGGATCGTTGGTTGTGAGGGTATTTCCATCTCCAAAGTCATACGCGTACGTCAAAGCCCCCGACCCCGAGGATGTGTTGGTGAATGTAAACTCTACCGGAGGTAAACAGTCCAAATCCACTGGAGTCGATAAATTAACTTCAGGGAAATCATCAACCACAGTGATCATTCCTGAAACGCTGTAGTCGCTTATGCAACCAAATTCATCTTCAATTGAAAATACCGGAGTATAAGTCCCGGGTTCGTCATAACAAAATGAAGGGTTTTGTTCAGATGATACCGTTCCATCTCCAAAATCCCAGGCCCATTCCACTATCTGACCTCCGCCAAGGACACTGATGTCACTGAAGTTGACACAATGCGGAAAGCAACCAATAGGGTCGTCTACAATGAATTCAGCATCGGGTGGAGCATGCACGGTGATATAGTCCACAATAGTGGTCGTTTCCGATCCGTTAATGGTTAAGGAAACATCATAGGTTCCGGGAATGGAAAGAATGTCGACAAAAAGAGGAGTCCCTGAAGTCACAATCGAACCATCCGGATACGTGATGGTCCAGGCATAACTCGTTATCGTACCGGGCGCCGGATTGGTCACAGCAATAGTGATCCCCACAGGAATGCAGCCTTCCGTTTGATTGGCCTCAAACGTCAACTGTCCATGCAGAGCTGCAAAGGAGAGCATCATCGCTAGTAAAATCGTAAATCTCATGCCCACTCTTTAGTATTAGTCTCAAGGCTACAGGGTGGAACTACCTAAAGTTGTAGTAAGCGTCTATCTATTATAACACGCATCAATCCTAAATGGTTGCCTTGTTCTAAGCTAATAGTTGTCATTTTTTAAGGTATCCTACGTTCAGACGATCAAAAGGTTAATTTGTCACCTGTAGGATTTCTCCCAATTTCCACCTTGTTTTTACGTGTTGATTCTGATTCCGGTTGGGCCAGTCGCTCCATTTCATCCCACTTAGCTTCTGCGTGGATTTCAACCGCAAGGGGTCGATTATCTGTCTATCTTTGTGCCCACTTTCTCAATTTAAGAATTAGCAATCATGAGTCAACGTCTTTCCGAACAGGAAATCCAAAGAAGGGAATCCCTGAAAGCACTACGAGAGTTGGGCATTGAACCATTCCCGGCGGCCCAGTATCCGGTAGATACTTTGGCACATCCTCTGAAATCACAGTTTGAAGAAGGTAAGGATGTTTGCCTCGCAGGCCGACTCATGATTAAACGTGTACAAGGAAAGGCTTCATTTGGTGTTCTGAAAGATTCGTCAGGGACTATTCAAATTTACGTGAATCGTGATGTCCTGTGTCCCGATGAAGACAAAACCCAGTACAACACGGTATTCAAGAAGCTGCTCGACTTCGGCGATTTTATTGGAGTGAAGGGAAAAACCTTTCGCACACAGGTGGGCGAGCCTTCGGTCGAAGTACATGAACTTACTGTGCTCGGAAAGTCGGTGAAGCCGCTTCCGGTAGTGAAACAAGATGAAGACGGTAAAGTGCATGACGCCTTTACCGATCCCGAATTGCGCTACCGTATGCGCTATGTTGATCTGGTTGTCAACGACCATGTTAAGGAAACGTTCATCAAGCGTTCTCAGATCATCCGTGCGATGCGCAGATATCTGGAGGATCATGGATACCTGGAAGTTGAAACGCCTATTCTGCAAGCCATTCCCGGAGGAGCTGCCGCACGTCCGTTTATGACGCACCACAATGCACTTGACATTCCATTGTACTTGCGTATTGCTAATGAGCTTTACTTGAAAAGACTTATCGTTGGTGGTTTTGATGGGGTGTTTGAGTTTGCCAAAGATTTCCGCAACGAAGGAATGGACCGTACCCACAACCCTGAGTTTACGCAGATGGAGATGTATGTAGCCTATAAGGACTACCACTGGATGATGGACTTTACTGAATCGATGCTGGAACACGTTTGTACCGAAGTACACGGCAAAACACAGGTACAAATTGGGGGAAACACTGTTGATTTTAAGGCTCCTTTTCCGCGAGTCTCTATGACACAGGCTATCCTCGACCACACCGGAATTGACATTTCAGGTATGGATGAGACTCAACTGCGTGCAGTGTGTGATCAGCTCAATGTGGAACACGATGAGTCCATGGGTAAGGGTAAATTGATCGATGAGATTTTTGGAGAGAAGTGTGAACACAACTACATCCAACCTACCTTCATCACAGATTATCCGGTTGAAATGTCGCCGCTGTGCAAGAAACACCGAGATAACCCGGAGCTCACCGAACGTTTTGAATTGATGGTGAATGGAAAGGAACTGGCCAATGCCTATTCCGAGTTAAATGATCCTATCGATCAGCGCGAACGATTTGAGGAACAAGCCTCTCTTTTGGAACGAGGAGATGACGAAGCGATGTTCATCGACCAGGACTTCCTGAGGTCCTTGGAATATGGAATGCCTCCTACTTCCGGCATGGGTATCGGTATCGACCGCCTTACCATGTTCCTAACCAACAATGATTCTATTCAAGAAGTGCTCTTCTTCCCGCAAATGCGACCGGAGAAAGTCGTTGAGGTTCCCAAGCCTTCCGACTTCGTGAAAATCGGTGTACCTGAAGCCTGGGCGTCTTACGTGATGGAGGCAGGATTTGAATCGGTTGAGGCACTGCGGGGCGCAAAACCAACAGCTGTTCATCAAAAGCTCAATGGTTTCAGAAAAAAGAATAAGCTCGATATTCCGGCCCTTCAACTCGAAGATGTGGAGTCGTGGATGGCCTAAAACGGTAAAAATCCTCTGAGCATTTACAAATCAACCGCCAGTGAGTCTGCCGGGTGGGTCGGCAATGCGGCATCCATTTGTTTCAGGTAGTCTTGAACATCCAGCTGGAACTGAGTTCGGTTCTGCTCGTGAACAGGTATGGATGGTGGGAATTTTTCTTTGAGGTGATCAACCTGCTCTCCGTTTTTCCAAAAGCGAAAACATACATGAGGTCCGGTTGCTAACCCCGTGCTACCAACATAGCCAATGACCTCCCCTTGCCGCACGTGGTCTCCGGTTTTAACTGCACGTTTGCTCATATGGTGGTATTGGGTTTCATACTTACCC
>JAGQVX010000049.1 GCA_020437755.1 Flavobacteriales bacterium | reverse complement strand
GCACGCACTTTCCAATTGAATAAAGGCAATATCGAACTCATCACCGGACTCCTCACTTTCGGAATGCTCCTGTACAATTTCGCAACTCCCTGATTTGGCTGAAGAACAAGAACATAACGAAACCAACGACGGACTGGACATTGGGACAACCGTAAAGCGAATCGTATCGCATTGGTACCTCTTTGTTCTTATTGTCCCGCTATTCCTGGCTATTGGTATTTGGAAAGTACGTTTTGCCGATCGCACCTATGAGACACAGGCCCAACTGCTGATTCGTGATTCGGACAACAAAATGCAAGGTCCGGAAAACCTACTGGAAGGGCTTCAGATGTTCTCAGCATTCGCAAATATTGAAAATGAAATTGGGGTCATTAAATCCACCAATATCATTCATGAAACCTTGCTCAATCTGGATTTTGATATTACGTACTTCAGTAAAGGTAAGGTGCGGACTATTGAACGCTACCATCAGTTTCCCGTGATGGTTGAAATGGATACGTCCCATGTACAACTGCTTAAAGCATCCTTTTTCATTACCCGAATTGATGACCAAAGTTTTAAACTAAAGGTCACGGCCAAAGACTTCAAGACCTACCATTTCGGCCGTGAGGAGGAGTCGCCACGCATCGCTGAGGAGCTGGCGTTTGAAGGCGCTTTTTTCTACGGTGAACCGATCATCCATGACTATTTCGGATTTGTAGTGAACAAGGATCTTGAGTATTTCGAATCCTACCCCGAAGCAAGACTGTACTTCAAATTTAACAACCGGCTTGAGCAGGTCATCAAGTACAAAGGCAAGACACAGGTCAAACCATTGAACAAGACCGCGTCTATTATCGTTGTTGGCGTTACTGAAACCAACAGGGAGAAGGCTTTGGCGTTTGTCAATGCGGTGTGCGATACGTATATCCGCTGCGGGCTTGAAGACAAGAATCGTATGGCTTCCAATACCATTCGATTCATCGACCGGCAGTTGGGGATGATTGGTGATTCATTGGACGTGGCGGAAGCCCAGCTTGAGTCGTTCCGGAGTACCGAGCGGGTAATGAACATAGACTTTGCCTCCGGAAAAGCGTTCGATAATCTGGAAGGATTTCAAAAGGAAAAAGCCACGCTTCTAACGGAGCAGCGCTATTACCAATACCTGCTAGACTATGTGACCAAGACAGCTGTATTGGACACCCTGGTTGCGCCATCGCTGATAGGCATTAATGATCCGCTGCTTACGAGTTTATTGAAAGAAATGACCTCGCTGGGCAAGGAAAAAGCCGGGCTCCAGTTCAACGCCGAGGGGAAAAACCCGGCGATGCGGAAGGTCAACAACAAAATTGAAAAAACCCGTAATACCCTGATTGAGAATGTGAACGGATTGATCAGCTCCGGTGAGATTCGTTTGGGTGAGTTGGAGAAATCCATCGGGCAGACTATGGCTCAGGTGAATCGATTGCCCAAGAATGAGCGCGATTTGATCAACATTGAGCGCAAGTTTCAGCTCAATGACCAGCTGTTCAAGTACCTTCAGGAGAAGCGAGCCGAGGCGGCAATCGCTTTGGCAAGTAACATTGCCGATAATAAAGTACTGGATTACGCCCAGCTCATTGGTAATGGACCCAGCAGCCCCAACGCAGGTTTCACGTATGTGCTCTTCGCCATTTTCGGGATTATCATTCCCGTGGCGATTGTGGTGTTGAAAGGAGCGGTACAAAATAAAATCACCAGTGAAAGTCATCTCAAACGAAGTCTCAAAATTCCCTACCTGGGAGCTGTGGCACCCAATAAATCGGGTGAAGATCTGCCCTTATTGCGCGGTCCCAAGACGCAGATAGCCGAGAGCATCCGCACGATGCGAACGAATTTGCAATACAAGATTTCCGAAGGAGAAGACAAAGTCATTGGGATTTCATCGGCCATAATGGGAGAGGGCAAATCCTTTCTCGCCGCCAATTTAGCCTTGTCCTTCGCGATGGCCGGTTACCGCACGGTGGTCATTGGAGGGGATCTACGGAAGCCCATGCTGTTCAACTATTTGCGGCGGAGCAACAATTTGGGCCTTACCACTTATCTCAACGGACGCGCATCCTTGGAAGATGTACTTCTGGAAACCGAGCACGATCACTTGCATATGATTGCTGCAGGTCCTGCATCGCAGTATCCTGCCGAAATGCTCGGGTCCGACCGGATGGCCGAGTTGATGAACCAACTCAGGACTTACTTCGATTACATCGTGATCGATTCCCCTCCATTGCGCGTAGTCGCCGATTACTTCGTCATCAGCAAGTACACCGATGTCAACCTGGTAGTCATGCGCAATGGTTTTACCAAGATGAAATACGTAAAAGAACTCAACGACCTGTGGGGGCGCAAGCGATTGCCGGCCATGTTTGCCATACTCAACGCCTTCTCCGAGGCTTCCGTGAGCTTTAAGGCGACTACCACAGGCTACTACGAATACACAAGAAGACAATCCCTATTCTCTAAAATCTTTAATCGCCTAAGACTATGGACATGACAAAACCAGTAGCACTTTTCATTTTCGGAACACGTCCGGAAGGAATAAAAATGGCCCCGATCATCAAAGCATTTCGAGCCAGTGATCTATTTGACACACGCGTGTGCATCACAGCACAACACCGTGAAATGCTCGATTCTGTAATGGAGTTTTTCGACATCGAGGTAGACTATGATCTCGATGTGATGAAGCCCAATCAGAACCTCATCAGCCTCACCGGAGATATTCTCCTTGGATTGAGGAAGGTGATGGATGACCTCAAACCGCGCTATGTATTTGTACAGGGTGATACGACCACAACCATGGCCGGTGCCATTGCCGGATTGTATGCCCAGGCACAGGTGTGCCATGTGGAGGCTGGTTTGCGCACGTGGAACAAGTGGGCGCCGTTTCCTGAAGAGTCCAATCGATGCATGACCGGCGCTATTGCCGACTGGCATTTCCCTCCTACAACCACTTCCGAGCAAAATCTACTTCGTGAGAATGTGGATCCGGCAAAGGTCATTGTGACTGGCAATACCGTAATCGACGCCCTCATTGAAGGGCTGGATATTGTAAAGAAGAGTCCGGATACCGAAGAAATTGCTGAGATCAAGTTCAAGGTGAATTTCTCGAAGAAAGTTATCTTGGTTACGGGTCACCGCCGGGAGAATCACGGTCAGGGATTCATCAATATTTGTAAGGCATTACGCCAAATAGCAGATAGCGAAGATGTCGAAATCGTGTATCCTGTACACCTCAATCCCAACGTCCAGGGCCCTGTATATGAGTACCTCAGCGATTGCCAAAACATTCACCTGATCAAGCCCTTGTCGTACTCTTCATTTATATGGCTCATGGACATGTGCAACATTATTCTCACCGATTCAGGAGGTGTTCAGGAAGAAGCACCATCGTTAGGTAAGCCGGTTCTTGTAATGCGGGAAACGACCGAAAGACCGGAAGCTGTGGAGGCAGGAACCGTAATCCTCGTGGGGATCGACGTGCAAAAAATCGTCAGTGAAACGAAGGATTTGTTGCATAACACCACCCGATACGACCAAATGAGCCGACTCATCAACCCTTATGGTGACGGACAAGCTTCGGCCAGAATTCTGCAATTTATCAGCGAACTGGAAGAAGCGCGGACGAATAATCAGGTAATCTACTCTTGAAGGTAGGGGAAGAGTAAGTGGCTGGAGCAAAAGAATGGTTTGGTGGTCAGTATGCTGCATTGCCCTCTTGCTGTGTGAGCTTGCTCTCACTGCTCTCTAGTTCCGGGAAATTTGGAAAACTTCAATATCAGATTATTCCACCAACAGGCATGGAAGAGTTCTGACAAACCTTCCCGGGATGAAGGAGTAATCTTGTTCACATAATTGAAAGCAAGCTCATGACAACAAATGATCAGAAAGTAGTAATGATGGGTCTGGGATACATTGGACTTCCCACGGCCGCGCTGATAGCCAGCAAGAAAATTCAGGTTCACGGCGTGGACGTTAATCCAAAGGTAGTTACAACCATCAACAAAGGAGAAATCCATATTGTGGAACCCGATCTTGATGGTTTGGTGAAGAATTGCGTGGAACGGGGTTACCTCGTTGCCGATACGCAGCCCTGTGAAGCAGGTACGTATCTCATTGCAGTGCCTACTCCGTTCAAAGGCAACTACGAACCGGATATTTCATTTGTCTTGAGTGCAACCGAGATGTTGTGTCCCAAACTCAAAGAGGGTGACCTCGTGATTTTGGAGTCTACGAGTCCGGTGGGAACTACCGAACGCATGGCCGAGTTTATCTTTGAACGCCGTCCGGAATTGAAAGGCGCACTGTACATCGCCTACTGTCCGGAGCGTGTCCTTCCCGGAAATGTTATCTATGAATTGGAGCATAACGATCGCGTAATTGGCGGTCTGGATGCCGTTTCAACACAACATGCCGTGGCTTTTTACCGCCAATTCGTGAAAGGAACGCTTCATAAAACCAACGCCCGTACTGCTGAAATGTGCAAGCTCGTAGAGAACTCTTCTCGTGATAATGCGATAGCATTCGCCAATGAATTGTCGATTATTTGCGACAGTGCCGGAATTAATGTGTGGGAGTTGATCGACCTGGCCAATAAGCACCCACGTGTGAATATTTTGAGTCCGGGAACGGGCGTTGGCGGACATTGTATCGCAGTGGATCCTTGGTTTATCGTTTCGGAGTTTCCCGAACAAGCCAAAATCATTCGTCAAAGTCGGGAAATTAACAACTTCAAGACAGAATGGGCTTTGGAGAAGATCTGCTCAACAGCTGAGAAGTTCAAGACTGAAAATGGACGCAATCCAAAAGTTGCGGCAATGGGGCTGGCATTCAAGCCAAATATTGATGATTTGCGTGAATCGCCCGCATTGAAAGTCGTTGAGGAATTACTCGATAATAAAGACATGGACTTGTTGCCGGTAGAACCTAATATCAAACACTTCCAGGGTATTGATCTCTATCCATACACAGAAGCCATGCGAGAGGCCGATATTGTGGTCTTCCTCGTTGCACACCGTGAGTTTTTCGACCTCGATGTTGAAGACAAGATTGTCCTCAATTTCTGTGGTGTAACCAAGGTGGTGCGCGAGTATATTATGTAGATTTATAACACGCCATACCGCAAAGCCCCAGGAGCAAATTCATGCTTTCGGGGCTTTTGCTGTGTGGAAAGTAGCGGAATACAATCCTCCCTTGTCGTGAGTAAGTTGGTTGATTATTCCTGACGGAATTCACTTTTCTCACCACTTTCCCTCCTTTCTATTGCCTTATATTTGACCCGATTTTAGAATTGGAAGGAGAACGGAATGGGTGGCAACACCCGGTGAACAACCCAAGCATGGCGAAACGAATATTGATCATAGGAGCAGGAATGTCGAGTACCTCACTCATTAACAGGTTACTAGAACAAAGCGAAGCATTGGACTTGTACGTTCAGGTGAATGATACCAATCTCGCCCTTGCTCAACGTAAAATCCATGGTCACCCCAGGGGTGAAGCATTGAGCTTCGATGCCTTGGACAAGGACATCCGACGTCCCTACCTGCAAAACAGTGACTTGGTCATTTCCATGTTGCCGGCTCGTTTCCATCACTTGATCATTGAAGATTGCATAGAGCTGCAAAAAGACGTCATCACCCCCTCATACCTGACTGCCGAAGTGAAAGCCTTGGAAGATAAAATCAACCAGGCAGGTATTTTGGTTTTGAAAGAAATGGGGCTTGACCCGGGGATCGATCATATGAGCGCCATGAAAATGGTCAACGATATTCGAAAAGAAGGTGGAAAAATGCTTCGTTTTGAATCGTTCACCGGCGGACTCATAGCACCCGAAAGCGACAACAATCCATGGAATTATAAGTTTACATGGAACCCGCGGAATGTGGTGTTGGCCGGACAAGGAGGTGCTGCGCGGTACTTGCAGGAAGGGGAATACAAATACATTCCCTACCACCGACTCTTTAGTCGCATCAAGCCCATTGAAATCGATGGTTATGGTGAGTTTGAAGGCTATGCAAATCGTGATAGTCTGAGCTACCGCGATGTGTACAATATGAAGCATATCCCTACAATTTATCGGGGTACCTTGAGGAAAAAAGGGTTTTGTGAAGCCTGGAATGCCTTTGTACAAATGGGTATGACCGACGATAGCTACGAAATGGACAACGTGCAGGGAATGACCTGGAGGACCTTCCTCAATAGTTTCCTATCTTACCTTCCCGATGAAACCGTCGAACAAAAAATTGTGAATCAGCTGGGTATTTCTCAGGAGGTTTTCGACAAGATTAAATGGCTGGGGCTGTTTGAAGATACACCCATAGGCATGGAGAAAGGCACTCCGGCGCAAATCCTTCAAAAGAAACTGGAGGAGAAATGGGGGTTGGAAAAAGGAGATAAAGACATGATCGTCATGTGGCACCGACTGAATTATGAGAAGGATGGCGCTGAACACGAAATCCATGCTTCGATGGTTGTGATTGGTGAAGATCAGGACGAAACAGCCATGGCCAAAACAGTAGGTTTGCCGGTTGCCATTGCTACAGAATTGATCATTAAAGGAGTCATCACCCGAAAAGGATTGGTACTCCCTATTGAACCGGACGTATACGAGCCGGTATTGAACGAATTGGAAGTATGCGGAATACAATTCTCGGAAAAGCAACTCTTCTGATCTTAGGATTGGTCTGTTTACTGGGCTTGGCATCACCGGCCCAGGATAAGGCTCCCCAAGTTCCGGATGCGCTCGTGCTCAACGTGGCGGAGGACTATGCTCAATATCAGGGGCTGGTTGTCAAATGCCTTAGCTGGCTGGTATCGACCCCATCAGATGTGCAGATTCCCGAACGCGAGGAACTCAACGCTTTTGTCATTTTGTGGCTCAGTGGTGCACCCGATATTACGGTCGATGTCACAACCGATTGCATGCCCTTCCTCAAAGACCATGAAGACCTTTTCTTCACGTTTCTTCACGGTATGGCCTTGTTTCAGATCAAACATCCCGCCGAAAACGATCCTGCCCGACTGCACGAAGCCGGATTGGAAGCCGTTGTCTTTCAGGTCAAGGAAACCAAATGCAAGCGCACTCCTGAACTCAAGGAAATCCTCAAGGCCGAGCGCAAAGGCCGATTGTATGAGTACGCCGTGGAGTGCTCTGGCGCTAAAAGCAAATAGCTAGCGCAGCAACCATTTCAGGGTCTTCCAACCTCTCGAAGTGAGTACCCTTGCGAAATACAAGCCGGGAACCGGTTGGTCCATGGTGATTTCCAGTTCATTTCCACTGCCGACTACAACCATATCTTGAATGCGTCCCAGGTAATCCACCACCTGCACATCCAAAATGGGTGCTGATGAAACGGAGATCAACCGGAAGGTTCCACTGTTTGGGTTGGGAACAACCACAAGGTCATTGTTCAGTGCGTCCCCGTCTTCAGTTGAAATAATGACTTCGTATACCGTCTCAGCTGTGTTGGTCACTACCGGATCGTTGAAATCGAAATAAATTTCAGCGGTATTCTGAATAATGGTTCCTACCGGCAATCCGGCTACAGGCTTGATGCGGTACTGGAAATATCCATGTGACTCGGGTTCATTGCTCGTACTGTCGACAAGCTGTATGTTATTGAAATACACGTTGAGATGATGATCGGCAAGAACATAGCTCTGCTCATGACTGTAGCCAATGACCTCAAAAGTAGTGAGGTCTACTAACTCTGAAAGGTCATCTTCCAGACGAATATTGAATGCCGGGGCATTTCCCGTGTTTTGGAAATTGATGGTATAGGTGAGATATCCATCAAATGAAGGTTCAACACTTTCCGGATATACCAATTTGTTGTTCGGATCATATGAATTCACCACTGGGTAGCAGTATGTATACGTGTTGTTGGACAACACCACGTCTTCATCTGTGGGAAATGCGTCAACCGTCAGACAAATAAGGTCATCGGCCTGCGCCAGTGTATCCACTTGCAGGTTGAAGCTCAGGTCAGACGTAAAATCAATCATGCTGAAATCAGGAATGGCGTAAATAAGTTGCTGTCCGTTTACAATAGGCACCAGGGCACCTTCCGCAGCGCCTGCAAACGTAACCGGGCCTTCGAGTTCAACCTCGATGGTTCCCAGGACGCCGTCGGAACAGTCCAAACCAAATAGCTGGCTCATGTCGCCTCCCCAAATATGAACCGCGTGTTCTTGTCCGGGAAATACCATGCCTCCTTGATACACCGACTGAATACCTACATCATAACCATCCTTGCAACGGATGCCAAAATCCACCTGTTGAATCAAGGTGTCAGGAGCGCCGATGGTTACCAAAGAATCGGATCCGGGGTATTCGCAACTGAACGTGTAGGGAGTGTCTTCCGTGTCGAAGCTTACATGATAAACTCCATTATCGGCAAGGAAAAAGTATCTGCCATTGTTTCCGGCGGATGTAGTAGATAGAAAATCACCTCCTTCATTATACAGGTTTACCGGAATATCAAAAACGGTCAGCCCTTCATTATTTTCGCAGTCGAGATCTTCATCATGGAAGAACGTACCCTCTATACCCGCCGCAGTAACACAACCAAAGGGGTTGTTTTCGGTGTCGGAATAATCGCAAATGGGAACATCATCGAGCACCGACCATACCGTCATGGCATTGGCATAGTTGGGCAAACAGGTGAATGGGTTGTTGATTAATGTTGTACTGGATATCGTTTCCGGAAAAGTTGGCCAACAGGTGATATTGTTCTGTTCGGCATCAAGCAAGTTGAGCGATTGGGGCAATTCAGGAAGAGTTGTAAGGTTGTTGAAAGCAACATCAAGTTCGAATATTGTATCAGGAAGGGGTGGGATTTCCTCAAGCTCATTGTCATGGACGATGAGGCTTACCAGGTTTGGAGGTAAGTCGGGTAGGGTTGTAAGGCTGTTGTTATACAAGTATATATTTTCCAAATTCTCAGGAAAGGGCTCAGTAATGTATTGAAGGTTGCCAGTGGAAATGCTGATAAATATGAGGCTTTCCGGCATGTAATCGAGAGAGGTGAGATTTGGATTATAATCCAAAATAAGTTCCTGCAAAGTGGATGGTGCCGGAGGGATAGAGCTCAAATCACATTGCGCACAGTAAAGAAATTCCAGATTGGCAGGAACCTCATTGAGCTCTCCAATTGAATTACCGGATAGATTGAGGTGATATAAATTGTCGGGCAATGCTCCCGACGGGATTTCTGTAAGTCCGGCATAAGTGCTTTGAAAAACCTCGAGCGATTGTGGCAATTCCGGAAAAGCCGAAAGCGGCGTGAATTGTAAGTCGATTTCGGTCATGCCTTCATGGAAATACGGGAATTCAATTTCAGTACACCCCCTCGCGAAGAATATATGCAGAGACAAAGGCAATTCAGCAATAAATCCAACGGGGTTGTAGCTGATATTGAACTTCCAAGTGCCTACCGGAAGGACGGTTACCTCTGTTATATTGTTGCTCTCAAAGTCAATGTTGTACAAAGAGGTCTGCGGCATGGGTGGCAATTCATTGATCTCGTTGTGGTGGGCTTTTAAAATGATCAGGTTGTCAAAATACTGGATCCCGTTGAGGTCTACAATGTCCTTGTATGAGCAATCCACACTCGTTTCCGATACAATATCTGTACAAGTTGTATCCATTTGGTTGCCGACCATACAATCAGGATAATTCGCCTGAAGAAAGGTTACGAAATTGGCGTCTTCAATAGTTACATATTGAGCACTGGCAATGGCGGCAAAGCACACCATTAGCAGGAGGATAGCGGGTGTTCTCATGATAAATAGTTAGTTGGTATAAATAAGACGTCCTAATTTCCTAATGGTTGCGTCGTCCTGTTATTCCCATCTATCAGTCTGCATCTTCAGTACCAATGAGTTAGCTGCATTTGGGTTGCGCCAGTGTACCTGCCTAAAACAGCGAAACCCCCGCCTTGCCTAAGCAAAGCGAGGGTGTTCGCCAACCTATTACTCGCACCTTTCTCTTTCGTTCGTTCGGTTTACTCATTCAGGGCCATGCCGTTCCGGTCAAATCCCTGCATGAGCAGTTCTTCATATGTCGTTCGCATATGGGTGGTGTACTCTTCGTTGTGCTGAAAAGTGCGTGTATCGGCATCGTAGCTCACTATGGCCATCGGGAAGTCGAGATCATCAATGTCGATCCCGTCAAAAATGGCCTCGGGTACAATGTCCAGGTCACATTCATACACCGGGATGTCGATTCTGCGATTTCCCATGTCGGTGTTGAAAGCTATGCGCTTGGTGACGTATTTGTCTTTAATGACTTCAATGGTGTAGTATTTTCCGGTGTGCAGCAGAAGCTGAAATCGTCCGTTTTTCTCGGTGTGAAATTGATTCACGAGCTGATTGCCATCGTATACGTTAATCAGGGCATCTTTACAGCGTTTTCCTTCTTGAGTTACAAGTCCCACAACGGGCAGCCCACTGTTGACTTTATTCATCTGTGCAAAAACATCTGCGGTGGAAAATAGGAGGTACAAGCACAAGGCGAGGCGAGTTAAGTTTTTCATGGTTTGGCGATTTGGTTGTATGTTTTTCGATCTCTTGCCGATCACTTGGTTTAACGTCATCTACACGCTTTCGGTTGGCTTAAAGGATGGTAGGTAATATCCTACAAATGAGCTGGTTGTGAGGCGCATAAAGGGCGGCTGGTACTGCATTTGGCGAATGCCATAACCTGACCTGTAAGCAACGTCCTACACGCGCCTGTCCTACACTCATGCCGCCAAAAACGGCCCAAAAAGTCGAAAACCGGAGTGGGGTAGGGGAAAAAACGCTTCGAAAGGCTCGAACAATTCCTATTTTTGACGGTTGTAGAGAACGCATGAAGCAATTTGATATTCCCACTTATTATCGCTCCGGATTTATTACCGGACTGAAACGCATGAGGAACGCCCGCGATCGCATGAAAACCGATCTGGATCCTACCGTGCTCAACTTTGGGAATGTGCGCATTATGCTGGCGCGACACTTTGGATTTTGCTACGGTGTGGAAAACGCCATCGAGATTTCCTATCGCGCACTGGATGAAAATCCGGGGAAACGGCTGTTCCTGCTCAGCCAAATGATTCACAATCCTCACGTCAATGACGATTTGCAAGGTCGTGGTATTCAGTTTCTTATGGATACGGCCGGCAATCGGCTTATGGACTGGAAAACGCTGACTCCTGATGATGTGGTGATTGTTCCGGCCTTTGGTACGACCCTCGAAATTGAAGCGGAACTTGCGCATTTGGGCGTGTCCCTCAAGCAGTACAATACCACGTGCCCCTTCGTGGAAAAGGTGTGGAAACGCAGCGCCCGACTGGGTACCGATGGCTATACGATTGTGATTCATGGCAAGCATGATCACGAGGAAACGCGGGCTACCTTTTCGCATGCCAAGGAAGACGCTCCGGCTGTTGTGGTGCGTGACATGAAGGAGGCTCAGGCATTCGCCAAATATGTGAGCGGCCAGTCGCCGGCTGAGGATTTTTACCGCGAGTTTGAAGGCCGCTTCTCCGATGGATTTGATGTTGCCCTCCACTTACAGCGGATAGGTGTGGTGAACCAAACCACCATGCTGGCTACAGAAACTCAGGCCATTGCCGATTACCTGAGGGAGGTTGTTCAACAACGTGATGGGTCCGCCGATCACTTTGCGGATACACGCGATACACTGTGCTACGCCACCAACGACAATCAGCGCGCTACCCTCGCACTGCTGGAACACAATGCTGATCTGGCACTCGTTATTGGTGGATTCAACAGTTCGAATACATCCCATATCGTCGAACTGTGCGAGGAGAAGCTCCCCACGTATTTTATAGGTTCAGCCTCCGACCTGACCGATCAAAACCGTATCTCCCACTGGAACATTCACACGCATCAGTTGGAGGAAACTACCAATTTTCTTCCTGCACAGCGCCCGCTCACCATTGTGGTGACCAGTGGCGCCAGCTGCCCCGATTCACTTGTGGAAAGCGTGATTGCCCGACTCCTGGAAATGCTCCACGCGGAGGTGCCTATCGAAGAAGCCGTGGAACAAGCGCGCCAGCATTGGGAAGCTTCCTGACTTCCCGATACTTTTTTAACCCTTTTTGGCGTTGAATTAAACGGTGGGTTCATTGACCATTCGCCCTGAATTGTATTACCTTTGAAACTGCATTCTGCTTATGAATATAGGGAAGACATTTTCCATGTTTCGCAATGTTCAGACTGAACCGCGAAAATTCAATTATAAACCGCGCCACTACGATCCCAAGCAAGAAGCTTTGGAAGAGAGGAAGAGGCGTATTGAGCTCGAAGTAGCCCGGGAAAATGGAGATCCCACAGGCAACTATGAGCCCGGTAAAATCCAATTTCGAAATAGTTGGAAAAAGCAGAATAGCTATAGAAACAGAGCCAAGTCGGCCAACAAGCGACTGCTACTGATTCTGGCTGTTTTGATCATGTTCTTTTTCATGGCTGCAAAATGGCTCGAAGGTCAGGACTTGTGGTTCTTGAAGTAGGATTGGATTAATTTATGTCAGACATTATTCAACTGCTGCCCGATGCGGTGGCCAATCAGATTGCAGCCGGGGAGGTCATTCAACGTCCGGCATCCGTGGTTAAGGAATTGGTGGAGAACGCAATCGATGCGGGCAGTACGGAAATCAAACTCATTGTAAAGGACTCGGGCAAAACACTCATCCAGGTCGTGGACAACGGCTGTGGGATGTCGGAAATGGACGCTCGTATGAGCTTTCAAAAACATGCCACTTCGAAGATCCGACTCGCAGAAGACTTGTTCGCCCTGCGCACAAAAGGCTTTCGCGGGGAAGCACTCGCATCCATCGCGGCTGTGGCTCAGGTGGAACTTAAAACCCGACTGGCACACGAAGACCTCGGAACGCACATCGCAATTGAAAACTCAGATGTTTCTTACCAGGAACCCTGTCAAACGCATACGGGTTCCTCATTCATAGTGAAAAACCTGTTTTTCAATGTTCCCGCGCGCCGACAATTTCTAAAGTCGGAAGCTGTGGAATTGCGACATATAATCGACGAATTTGAACGGGTTGCTTTGGTGCATGAGGAGGTCGCTTTTCAGCTCATCCATAACGGCAACGAACTGTTCAATTTGCCTCCTGCCTCTTCCCGCCAGCGTATTGTGGGTGTCTTCGGCGCAAAGTTCAACCAGCGCCTCGTGCCGGTGGAGGAACATACCGATATTGTGGGAATAACCGGATTCGTGGGAAAACCCGAATTCGCCCGCAAAACCCGCGGTGAACAATTCTTCTTTGTCAACAAGCGCTACATCAAAAGCAGTTACCTGAATCACGCAATTACTACGGCATTCGACGAACTGCTGCCCAAAGGCATGCACCCATTTTTCGTATTGTTTCTGGAACTCGAGCCGGATACCATTGATGTGAATGTGCATCCTACCAAAACAGAGATCAAGTTTAGGGATGAACGCGCCATATACGCCATGATCCACGCGGCTGTACGTCGCTCCCTGGGAAGGTACAATGTAGCGCCAACACTGGATTTCGACCAGGAGATGTCCATTAAAATCGATCCGATTGACCCTTCGCGGCCGGTTACCATGCCGTCGATCAAGGTGAATCCCGATTTCAATCCGTTTACCCGCTCGAGTGCCGGTGGAAGTTCCGGGGGGTCGTCGATGGGGGGCGGGGGCTACAAGCCCGATTCACTTTCGCGCTGGCAATCACTCTACGAAGTAGTGGCTACTCCTCAGGAACCCACACGCGCTTCGGCACTATTCAATGGCACTGAAGAGGAAAACCACGAGCGGAAACCCCTCTTCCAGATGCAAAACCGATTTGTGGTGACCCCCATTAAGTCGGGACTGATGCTTATCGACCAGCAGTTGGCCCACGAACGTATCCTTTACGAGCGTTACCTCAGCTACCTCGAATCGAGCCAGGGTCCATCGCAGCAATTACTCTTTCCCGAAACCGTGGAAATGAGCCGCGCCGATTACCACCTCATCTCAGAACGCCTCTCGGATATCCGCCGACTGGGCTTCGATGTGGAAGATTTTGGTGGTACCACGTTCAAAGTGAATGGTATTCCCGTGGACAGTACAGAAGATAACGCAGAAGTACTCCTCGACGGACTTGTAGATCAAATCCGACAAGCCGATGCCGGACTCAGTCTGGAACCTCGTCAGCTTCTCGCCCTCGGTATGGCACGCACCAGCGGAATGAAAAAAGGGAAAAAACTCAATGATGAAGAGATGCATCACCTTGTAGACGAACTTTTCGCTTGCGAAGTGCCCTATTTCAGTCCGGGTGGAAACGCCACGATTGCTACATTTACACTAGAGGAAATCATTACAAAATTCCATTAAGGTATGTTTTTCAGACCCCTGACCCCCGTCGTTAAAAACCTCATCATTATCAATGCCCTGATGTTTCTGGCAACACAGGCGCTGCAAGGTACCCTGGGAGGTTGGATGGAGGTGTATTTGTCAGGGCACTGGTTTACCTCGCCGCTGTTTCGTCCGTGGCAAATCATCACCCACATGTTCATGCATGCCAACTTCCAACATATCCTCTTCAATATGTTTGGGGTGTATGTGTTTGGAGTCATGCTCGAACAAATGTGGGGCGCCAAACGATTTTTAACCTATTACATGCTCAGCGGATTGGGCGCCGTGGCGCTCCACTTTCTCTTTGTGTACTTCCGACTGTCTGCCGCTGCAGAAGTCCTTACCCCTGAGCAAATAGCTGAGGTTTTGTCGCGCGGGCATGATCTGCTCCTTACCCATCGCAATTATGTTGATGTGAACATGGCTCACTACAACAGCTTGCTCAACGGAGGTATGCTGGGAGCTTCGGGTGCGCTTTTCGGACTTATCCTGGCCTTTGGGCTGCTGTTTCCCAATCTGCAGCTTATGTTGTTGTTTCCGCCAATTCCCATTCGGGCACGGTGGCTGGCATTTGGCTATGCGGCCTTTGAGATCTTCTCTGCATTCGGAAGCCCCAACGACGGGGTGGCACACTTCGCTCACCTGGGAGGGATGATCGCGGGATACATCGTATTAAAGTACTGGCAGAAAAAAGGGATGCTTCACTGATGAACTACGTTTTCGAAGATATCAAGCGACAATTTACCGGACGGTCAATGCTGGCTCGTATCATTATTGTCAATGGGGCGGTGTTCCTGGTAACGGTGCTGGTAAGGGTGTTGTTCAAGATTCTGCTTCAGGATTTGGATACTTGGGCCATGCTGGAATCGAACGCCTATTTTCTCGGCGTTCCGGCAGATTTGAAAACCCTGCTGTTTCGTCCGTGGACCATTCTTACCCACATGTTCACACATTTCGAGTTCTGGCATTTGTTCTGGAATATGCTGTGGCTGTATTTCATGGGCTCCATGCTCATTCAGGAATTGGGTAATCGCAAGTTGTTGTCTACCTACCTCCTCGGCGGCTTTGCGGGTTTTGTGCTGTATGTGCTCATGTTTAATGTATTTGCAGCATTGCCAACCTCCAGCGTTGCAGTAGGGGCGTCGGCAGCTGTTTTTGCTATCGTTACGACCATTGGCGCCTATGCGCCCAATCGCAAGCTGAACCTGTTTGGAATCCTTCCGGTCAAGTTGTGGGTTCTGGCGCTTGTCTTTGTGCTGCGGGATGTTATGGAGTTGCAGTCGGGCAACAATATTGGCGGACATTTAGCCCACCTGGGTGGAGCGATTTTCGGATATATCCAGGGGAAAGCACTGGTAAATGGTCGTGATCTTGCGGCAGGGTTTGAGCGGTTTCTCGATCGCTTCTTCGATACGCTGAAAGGGGGCAACCGCACGCGTATGAAAGTGATTCGCGACAAGAAATCGCCCGGGAACCGTTCTGCTCGTGGTCGATCTGATGAGGAGTACAACCGTGATAAATTCGAAACCCAGCAACAGATCGATCGGATTCTCGACAAGATTTCAAAAAGCGGTTACGACAGTCTGAGCAAGTTTGAAAAGGACTTTCTGCGCGATCATGGGAGCTGACGAACATCTTCCTTCCGGTCGCAAGTTGCGCTGGCTGTGGTTCATTCATTGGGGGACCATGGTCGCTTTATTCTGTGCCTATCTGGCTACGGTCGTTTCGCCGGCAACGTTCTCATGGCTGGCCTTCGCCGGACTCGCTTATCCGCTGATTTTTCTGGTTCATGTGCTGCTCACGACCTTGTGGTTGGTGCTGCGGTACCGTGTGCGATCGATTGTGGCGGTCGTGGTTTTGCTGGTAGGCTGGGGTGTTCATGATGACTTCTTTGGTATTAGCAATGGTGAGGCATCCGCCAAATGGGATGTCAAAGTCATGACGTACAATGTGCGTGTATTTGACCTGTACAACTGGTCGGACGGTAGCAGGATGCGCGATAGTATTTTTAACCTGCTGGACGCGGAACAGCCCGATATTATTTGTTTTCAGGAGTTCTATCACACCAATAAAAAGGGCGTTTTCGAAACGCGTGATACGCTAATCCAATTCCTTCCCACCAAATACTACCATGAAAAGTACACCCACAAAATGGTAGGTGAACAGTTTTTCGGAGTGGCTACGTTTAGCAAATATCCTATCCTCGAACGTGGTTCCATTCCATTCGTGAACGATGAGAACAACTTCTGTATCTGGATCGACGTCAGTATCAATGGCAATCGCGTGCGGGTGTACAATGCGCATCTGGCATCCATTCGGTTTGACTACGATGATTACGGGTTCATCAAAGATGAGAACAAGCGCAATTGGGAAGGCGCAGCCCGCATAGGGAAGCGCATGGGACTGGCGTTCGAGAAGCGCGCGGCGCAAGTGGCCGCTATCCTCGAACACATGGATCAATCGCCTTATCCTGTAATTTTCGGATGTGATATGAACGACTCACCTGTTTCGTTCAGCTACCACTGTCTGGAACAATCCCTTACCGACGCCTTCATCGAATCAGGTACCGGAATTGGTCAGACCTACGCCGGCGATTTCCCCTCTTTTCGAATCGACTACCTCTTCACCAGCCCCACCATCCAGCCCACGGAAGTAAAGGTCATTCGCAAGAAGTTCTCCGACCACTATCCACTGGTGGCGAAGTTTAGGGTTGGGGATGGCGGCCATTGAGCGCGCTGAGCAAGTGAAGAGAAATGCGCGAGCCCATTTTGTCCAAGTATTTGAATCAATGATCGAGCTCTTCAGCGCGCTACTTTCGAATGGCTTCTTTTCGAAGCTATAAAAAGGCTTTCCTTCTTCTTTTCCCCCAACATGTGTTTCCGCAACTTAAACCAGGCCGCCTTGCAAGTGCCTATCCGTCCTGGTCATCGCCTCCTGAACCTTTGGCTTAAAGAACTACGCTGTTGTCTGCCTGATTTGAAACGGGCGGTCAATGGCACTTTTGACACTTTATGTAGTACCAGGTTCTTTGTTTCTCGTGGTGATCTTGACCGCATTTGCGACAGGAATATACAACAGACTACTTAACGAGCACCATTACTTATGTAACGCTTTCCTGGTTCCGAATTGATGAACAAATTCTGCTATTGTGGTTTGATTTTTCGTGGTTCAGTGATTAATTTTCAGCCAGGTTCCTGCCTCGCTAAGCATTCTATGTGTGTGGTCGGGAAGTAGGGTGCTAATCCGTGTTCAATTAACACCGTGGCTCCTGTTTTTGAATGTAATATTAATCCTGCCTCCCATGAAGAATATATTGTGGATTCTGCTCTGTGTTTTGCCTTGCTTGAGTATTGGTCAAACTGTACTATATGAAGGTAATGGTTTGACTTTTAGCGAGAATGCCTTCAGAGATGACAAAGAAGGAAAGTATGAAAAGGTATTCTACATAACCAAGAATAGAATTGCAACCATTGCAGGTATCTCAGATGAATATTTCCTGGTACGTGTATGCAATATGAACTTTGAACTGCTGCAGGAAACTAAGGTTTTGCAGAAGGAATTTGTTCTTGATGGACTTGAGATATCGCGAGTTTTTGTAGCGCAAGAAAAAGTTTATGCATTGGGGCATAAATTCTTCTCAAAAGAAGAACGAAATGAATTTTACTTATTGGAGTGGGATGAAGATGCTTTGAGATTTAAAAGTGACTACAAAAAAATATCTGAGATTATTGGTAGTTCGGAATTTGAAGACGTTTCTGATACAAAGCTTGAGATTGATATTTCTTCAGGGGGAAGTCAGTTTTTAGTCTCTCACCTTTTACCAGAAAGCTATGGAAAGGTGGCGTGTCGCATTATTACGTTCAATCAGGACGTTAGCAAGATGAATTCATATGATCTACAATTCGAGGTAGAGGGTAAACCGTTTTATCCCGGAGGGGATTCCTGGGGAGGTTGGGGGTCGAGCTCGATTAGATTCGGTTCCGGAAATGATTCCCCTTTCTCTATAGCAGAAGATGGAATTGTCTTTTGCGTTGGCAATATTGAGGGGGAACGTGATCGGCCACTTGTGTGTCGTATTGATGATGGGGAATTCAGGTATATTCCCGTTAAAGACGCAGCTCGAATGGAGTTCCAAAGTCTCGAGTTGAGTACTCCTTCAAATCGATCTGAATTATGGTTAGTTGGACAGTATAAGAGCCTAGACTCTATGGAAGAAGGTTACTTTCTTCAAAAGATCTTGGATAATGAATTGGGGGCACCTGTCTTAATCCAATGGGAAGATTTAGCCATTGCGGATCTTACCTTGGCGACAACAAAAGAGATTGAGAAAGCAAAACAGAAAGGACGGAATTTGCCATTGGGAAATCTCCAACTTTTAGAATGGTTCGTGAATGAAGATGGCAGCTTAGTTTTAGTTCATGAAAATAGGTACTCTAAACGCAAGAAAGTGGGAGATCATTTTGTTAACGAGTATTTTGCTAAGGGAATCTTAGTTTCGTGGGTTAGTGAGATTGGAGAATTGGAGAAATGGGCAGGGATCAGAAAAAGCCAACAGTCGATGGAAGGCTACTATCAGAGCGCATGGGTAATTGATACTGGCGAGCATTTCGGAATAGTTTTCAATGACCATGAAGACAATCTTAATGATAGCTGGGACGGCTTGGATCCAAAAATTTTTAAGAAACCAGAAAATGCCGTAGTACTAACGTTGGTAAACAAGACTAATAAGGAAATTGTTGAAAGAAGGGCGATGTGGAATACGGCGGATGTACACGGGATTCCGGTATCTCCCTTCTCAATCGGGTTTTCGCCTCTGTCAGATGGACGTCATGTAGCATTGCTGTCTTATGAAAGGATGCGGATGTTTTTAACTCTGGAGATCGACTAAGTTTTAAGAGCGGCGTTAATAACCAAGGCGTCATTAGTAGCTATTACGAATTTGGCTTAGGTGTTAATCAGTTGAATTCTATTTGGTTCCCATCTTTGGGTGCAGCTATTTCCAAACTGTTAAATCAAGATTTGAAAGAAAAGTTGGGGAAATGGCTATAGGCTTGTTTTGATTATACCAAGTCTACCATACTCTGCTCCATGCGTTGTATTACCAGCGCGGGAATGTCATGTTCCTTGAGCAGTCGCACGAGTTCTGGGCGTAGTGCTTGCAGCGTCTTAACGATTCCTTCGGGGTTTTTAATGGTGAAGTCATCGGCCAGTTTGAGGAGGTCTTCCAGTTGAATGTCGTTTCGCTTGCCGTTGATGGAAAGTGCCCGTTGAGATCTCGTGTAGTTCAACAACGGATTCAGAGCATACGTAATGTCATAAGCCGGGGCAAGCTCCCAACTGTCGGTCGAACGGTCGTAAATAAAAGAGTGATTTTTCAGGTGATCGTCGGTGTTTTCAAAGAGGACATTGAAAACCATGCGTATGAAAAGCTCCTCCATTTGCGCATGCGGGATTTTGAGGAAGGAGCATAGTTTGAACAGGTTCTCATAGCTGGAGTATTCCGGACTGCGGTAGTCCCATCCCGTTATGCCCGATGCCGTAAGGACATGTTGTTTTTCGCCGTTTTGGCGGTCAAACCGCAAGGTAGCAAAGTGCACGTCATCAATCAGCTTCGTTTCCATCATGCGGATTCCTGCCTGCCGCGCCAGAAGCGCATAGCAATACTCCACCCGTTCACGTGGGTAGTCCAGGTCTGAATCCATGGCCAGTTTGACCAGGTAGTGATGATACAGGTCGGAATACTCCAAGTCTCCCGGTATGATTTGACCCGTGGTTTTCTCCTCGGAGATCAGAATTTTCGGACGGGCGCCACCTGCGGAAGTTCCTATCTTAAAGACGTTGATCAGTGCCTGCGTGCTGAGGTCTTTTTGTCCTGACGTTTTTTTTAAGTCGAGTACTTCCTTGAGCACTTCCACAATTTCTGAGATGTTGATGGACGAATTTTTGGGCAGCTTTTTAACCGGTGAGTACTCCAGCGCTCCCATACCGCGGGTGCCCACGTATGCCAATTGCTCGAGGACGGAAATCGATTGTTGTTGTTTGCGTTCCAACCAGGCTTTGAAGACAATCGACCCGAAC
The DNA here is from genome assembly GCA_020437755.1 of Flavobacteriales bacterium. GTDB lineage: Bacteria > Bacteroidota > Bacteroidia > Flavobacteriales_D > Sanyastnellaceae > JADFAK01. Next base: position 2,902 of record JAGQVX010000049.1, on the reverse strand, counting down.
ACATCGGGCAGGGAGTCGGCAAATTGAGGGGGGAGCCCTTTGAAGGTGTCGTTGTTGAATGTACTGAAAAGCTGCGGTAGCGGAGTTCGTTTGATGATACCTGTGGGGGGAAACATTTGCTGCATAGCGCCACTTTCCAAAAACTCGGGGTGGTATTGAAAAGAGGAGCGCTGTTGGTCGGTCTCCATCCCAATCCGACCAATTTCCTGTCCGAAAAGGTGCACATTGATGATGTTGTTGGATGCCATCAGTACAAGGATTTGGTTTGAGTAACCTGCGCCTTGCTCTGCACGATTTCACGATGGAGTGTCTCGAGCAAATCCAGTTCCTTCACCACTTTGAGCAAGGTGTCCACCGTGAAGTTCCTACCCAATTCGAGGTTCTGAATGGTGGTGCGGGAAACACTGAGCAGACCGGCGAGCTCGGCTTGTGAGAGTTTGCGCTGCTTCCGTAGTGCTTTCATCAGTTCACCGATTTCGTTTTTTACGTCCTTTATTTCAATAGTTTCAAACATAAATGACCAATATATAGTGCAATATACGATAATGGAGCGAAAAAGATTGGTATAATGGTCAAAATGTTGAATTGTGTTATATGATTGGTATATTGGTCAAATGGTGTCAATATGCAAATAATGAATAGTATAGTGGTCAATAGTGTGTAGCGACATGATGAAAGGTCATGTCCCGGTTACAATTGGCAAGAACGTACACATTTGGGCGCTGGAAATGCAGTTGAAAACACCCGGTTAGCGCATTGGAGTATGCTCAACAGCTATCCAAATTGGCCCCTTGCTAGGCTACATTCTTCAGATTATCACTAATGAAAACATGCTCGCCTGCTTTTTGAATAATGAGATTAATCCATTGGAACTGTTGTTCGTCATCAACATCTTGTTCGCCCACGACAATGGATGTGTCGTTATGAAACTTCAGACAGATGTTCCCTGTGAAGCCATTGTAGGTAATGGATTTGAGGTCGCTGATGTTTCTTTTGATAATCTTCCCGTGATTGAACAGCATTTCGTCCTGATTAATCGCAAGGACGTGCATTGATTTGTTGGTTAGTGCGTAAAACGCAATATTGAAGATCACGAGAATAGCGGCAAGTGCAATAGCATCATAGTAAAAGTGATTATTCAGCGTATAAACAGTAAAGAATATTCCAAAAAATAAAAAGCCAAAGATGTTGAATTGCTCACGACTCTTGGTGAAAATGGCCGTTCCGGTTAGTGTGCGCTTAGAGTTTCTCACCGCAAGAAAGAGAATCAGAGAGTAAAGTGCAATGGAGCTCAACACCAAAGCAATGAGTCGCAATTCATCGGGCACAAGTACCGCCAAAGTGGCTGGAAAGGCAAGCAACAGGAAGATGGCTATGACTCTCATGATTTACGGAAGCTTATGTATGAATTCAATAAGTGCATAAGCGTATTGGACGCGCAGGCTTTTCCAACCCCAAAAGTAGAAGTCGGGAACTTATTTTCTTTCCGATTCGGTTTCTAAGATACGGTCTTTCCGCCAGATTTGATCTATGGGTTTTTAGGGCTGTGTAGAGGTTCAACGGCTGTAGATCGGGTTCAATTGACGTGTGAAGATTTTCATTGCTTGTGGTAAGTTATGGCATTCGCCAAATGGGATTCCGTGCAGCGTGATGATCTGAACGCATGTCTTATACAGCTTTGCGCCGGTGGCTGGTGTATCAATTGGTCAAGAGACGAGAAATCACCCCTCCAATTTTCCGGCAATAAACCCGGTGGTCCAGGCCGCCTGAAAATTGTAACCTCCGGTAATGGCGTCGATATCGAGCACTTCTCCGGCAAAGTAGAGGTTGGGGATCTTTTGGCTTTGCATGGTTCTAATATCCACGTCTAGCAAACTCACGCCTCCGCACGTTACGAACTCTTCTTTGAAGGTGGTTTTGCCACTTACGCTATACACGTCGTTGGTAAGCACGCTCACCAACTTGTTGAGGTTTTTGGCACTGAGCTCCGACCACTTCTTGTCGGCCGGAATGTCACACTTGTCCAACAAAAACAACCAAAGTCGATCGGGCAGATGGTACGGCCGGTAGTTGCTAACGGCTTTTTTGGGATGTTCGGCAATAATGGACTGCAGTTCTTGCCAAACCGTGTCGTTGTTGAACTCCGCCACCCAATTGACCTGTACCCTGAACCGGTAGTTTTGGTCGGCCAAAATGCGTGCACCGAAGGAAGAAAGCACCAGTATGGCCGGACCGCTCATACCCCAGTGCGTTATGAGTAGCGGACCGTTAGCCTTGAGTTTGGTGCCCTGGATATTGGTGTGGGCATTTTCCACTACGATGCCCATGAGTTCCCTTATGGGTTCATTGGGCATGTTAAACGTGAACAGCGACGGAACAGGATCTTCAATGCGATGTCCCAGTTGCTCAAGCCATTCAAGTCCCTGACGTTTTGGAGAACCTCCCGTGGCTACGATGACCTTATCATAGACTTTTGGCGGATGCCCATTATTGATGAATTCAATCCTGAGCTTCCCCTCTTCCGGGTGCAGCGTTGAAACCCCAACTCCGGTTTTGATCCGCACGCCGAGGCGACGTGATTCGTGGAGAAAACAGTCAATAATACTTTGGGAATCCTGCGATTGCGGAAAAACGCACCCATCCTCCTGGATCACCAGGGGCACGCCCCGATTTTCAAACCACTCGTAGGCATGTGCCGTGTGAAACTGCGGAAAGATTTTTTTCAGCTGCTTGCCTCCACGGGGATAGGCTTTGACCAGTTGGCTTATGGACCGACAGCCATTGGTGACGTTGCAGCGACCACCACCCGAAACCTTGACCTTGGCCAGGAGTTTTTGAGACTTCTCCAGGATTTCCACCTCCGCCTCCGGATGATTTTCCTTCACGGCCAAAGCAGCAAAAA
>JAGQVX010000048.1 GCA_020437755.1 Flavobacteriales bacterium | reverse complement strand
TTCTCAGTTGCGGTCTGGACGAGACTCGAACTCGAGACCCTCCCGTCAAAGACGGGATATTCTAACCAACTGAACTAATGAGCACAAAAAAAGCCTCACCTTGTAGTGAAGCTTCTTTCTCAGTTGCGGTCTGGACGAGACTCGAACTCGCGACCCCCTGCGTGACAGGCAGGTATTCTAACCAACTGAACTACCAGACCATTTTCTTTTGTCCGAATAAAGTTAATCAGGAGTCTTGCGACCCTCCCGTCAAAGACGGGATATTCTAACCAACTGAATTACCAGACCAAAATTCTTTAGCGCTTCTCGCTTGAAGCGGTGGCAAAATTAAGTCATTTTACCTTTCGTGCAAGAGATTGTTGCAAAAAAATGCAGATTTTTTTTCTGCGCTGTCTTTGCTCTACATTATTGGTTTGAAAATCAACGACAAGCAGCATTCTTGCCCACTCCTCTGCCGAATGCATTCAGAAAAATCGAATCATTCAAAAGTAGGTTCGACACCAAGGTCAAAACCAAAATCATGAGGGATCAGGGTTCACCCACCAATATCTCCACCCCCACCATCCACTCCCCACCCACCGAATCCTCCAACCTATTGATTACATCATATGTGCTTCGTATTTTCGCGCCTCTAATAATTTGAATCCATGGGAAGAGCCTTTGAATACCGACGAGCAGCGAAAGAAAAACGATGGGACAAAATGTCGCGCGTGTTTCCGAAACTGGCGAAAGCAATTACTGTAGCTGCCAAAGAAGGTGGGACGGATCCGGATATGAACGCGAAGCTTCGTTCGGCCATTCAAAACGCCAAGGCTGAAAACATGCCTAAAGACAATATCGAAAAGGCTATTGCGCGGGCTTCCGGAAAAGATGCTGCCGACTTTACCTTGGTCAACTACGAGGGAAAAGGCCCTCATGGGGTGTTGGTTTTTGTGGAATGTGCTACCGACAACACCACACGAACCGTGGCCAACGTGAAATCGTACTTCAATAAAGTGGGCGGCGGACTCGTACCCACAGGGTCATTGGAGTTTATGTTCGACCGTAAAGCCGTGTTCCAATTCGATAAGGCGGAAGGCATGGATATGGACGACCTGGAGTTGGCGTTGATTGACGCCGGACTGGAAACCATTGAGGAAAACGAAGGGGTACTGTACGCCTTTGCCGATTACACCCAATTCGGCACCATGAGTGAGGCGCTGGAAGGTTTGGGAATAGAAGTGTCAAAGGCCAATTTGCAGCGTATTCCCACTTCACCGGTTGAATACACCGAAGATCAGTTGGAAGACATCGAAAAATTGCTCGATAAGATCGAAGAAGACGACGATATCCAGGCTGTGTTCACCAACATCGCCTAGTCACTGAAGCGACTCAGAAAAGCTTTTGACGTTTTAAGAGGTATTGCAGAAGTATGGGATTCACTCCTTCGTGAATATCCGCTTCTACAAAATCAATCAGGTACTGCCCACATTTGATTTTCAGGTCTTCTTTAAAGGCCTTCATTTGCCGTAAGTAGTGATCTCGTATGTCCGTCGGATTGGCCTTCACCTCTTCCCCACTTTCCATGTCCACAAAGGTGTACGGACGATTATCGTAGTCGAATTCCAGTTCCTTGCGCTTGTCCACTACATGGAATACTACCACCTCGTGCTTGTTGTGTCGCAAGTGCTGCAAGGCAGAAAACAATTCCTCGGCGGTGTCGCGGTTGTCAAACATATCGCTGAAAATAATAACCAGCGATCGACGGTGAATGCTTTCAGCGATGTGGTGCAACGTCTGAGCCACGGCGCTTTTGCCCCCTTGAGGGGAATCCACCTTGTCGAGTACCGACTCCAACTCACTATACAAATAGCGGTGGTGAGCACCACTGGATCGGGCTTCGGTATGCACTTCTACGTCATCGTTGAACAGGGTAACCCCCACAGCATCCCGCTGACGTTTGAACATTTCAATCAACGAAGCCGCTCCGTACAACGAAAACTTCAACTTGTTCATGTCGGGGCCAACAGGCGACACGCCCGTAGGGAAGTACATGCTCGACGATGTATCAATGAGCAACTGGCACCTCAGATTGGTTTCTTCTTCGTACCGCTTCACAAAAAGTTTTTCCGTGCGGGCATAGAGCTTCCAATCAATATGGCGGGTGGACTCACCCGAGTTGTACAGCCGATGTTCGGCAAATTCCACAGAGAATCCATGGAAGGGACTCTTGTGAAGCCCCGTAATGAATCCCTCCACTGCCTGTCGGGCCAGGAATTCCAGTCGGCCAAAATGCTGTAATTGTCTTCTGTCTATTTGAACGGACATGTGTGCGATTGTGGGTGCTACAAAGTAACGAAAATAGCGGTTGATTGTTTCAGCTCCCGAAGATTGACCGGCAACCGGTGTAAACAACAAAGGCCGCTCATTTGAGCAGCCTTTGAACCAATACATTCGTGTTGATTAAAGAAGGTTATCGATCTTCTCAGTCAAAATATTTTTTGGAACGGCACCCACGCTCTTGTCCACCATCTCTCCATTCTTCAGGAAGATGATAGTTGGGATATTGCGGATTCCGTACTTCATTGAGATATCGGGGTTCTCATCGACATTCACTTTGCCGATAACAGCCTTGCCTTCATACTCGCTTGCCATTTCTTCCACGATAGGACCGACCATACGGCATGGACCACACCACTCAGCCCAGAAATCAATCATTACGGGTTTATCTGAGTCGAGGGCGAGTTCTTGAAAATTAGTGTCTGTGAATTCTAGAGCCATGACTTTAGTGTTTGTGCAAATATGCGTATCAAAATTAGACGATGCTCCCTTCAGGTCAAAAAATTTGCCAACAAACTATTCATGACAATGTGTCATTGTTGACATCCAACCTCAACCGATATGACAATTCCCTGTAGGGAAGCGATTGAGTATAAGTCGGATACCGATCCGGAAACGAAACTGGTGAGACATACTGGATTCGAACCAGTGACCTCTACCCTGTCAAGGTAGCGCTCTAAACCAACTGAGCTAATGTCCCTGCTAAGCCCGCGAAATTAAGGAAGTTTTCTGTTTTCACGCCGACAATTTCTAACCGATTAACTGGAATTTTTATATTTGCGCCTCGAAAGAATCGAAGCCCGGTTTTTTCACCATTCAAGGGGGTATAGCTCAGCTGGCTAGAGCGCTTGCATGGCATGCAAGAGGTCGTCGGTTCGACTCCGACTATCTCCACTCTCAAGAGGCCATCTACACAAGATGGTCTCTTTTTTTCCCCTTGCTGCCCGCGCGCCATTCCCTTCTTTTTTCGCACCTTGCTCTTATGAAATCTCCCGCATCATTCATTGATCATACCTTGTTAAAGGCGGAAGCTACTTCGGCGCAAATTCGACAACTGTGCGCCGAAGCACGTGAACATGAATTTGCTTCCGTATGTGTAAATCCGGCCTTCGTGGAGCTCTGCGCTTCAGAACTCCGGAATTCTTCGGTGAGTGTTTGTACGGTGGTGGGGTTTCCTCTGGGATCCACAACCACAGCGGTCAAGGTGTTTGAAACGCGCGATGCCATTGCGCTCGGTGCCAATGAAATCGATATGGTTGTAAATCTGGGAATGATCCTCGAGGAAAAATGGGACCTCCTGGAAATGGAAATTTCAGCCATTCGGCAAATGTGTACCCAGCCCGTTGTGCTCAAAGTAATCCTTGAGACTTCTGCCCTGACCACGCCACTCAAGAAAAGAGCCGCGGAAATAGCCTTGGCCTGTGGCGCCGATTATCTCAAAACCTCAACCGGAATGCACATCACAGGTGGAGCGACCCGGGAAGATGTTCGCTTGTTGGCCGAGGTTGCGTTACCACTGGGAAAGGCCGTGAAAGCATCGGGGGGAATCCGAAGCTGGGAAGATATGCAGCAGTACCTCGCACTGGGAGCCACTCGAATTGGAACAAGCTCCGGTTGTGCTATTGTGGAATCATGGAAATCGTCGCAAACCTCATGAAACGTGTAAGACTGCTCATCTCCGGCAAAGTCCAAGGCGTGTGGTACCGACAATCTACCTTGAATAAAGCCCGGGAAGTTGGCGTTACCGGAACAGTGAAGAATCTGGATGATGGTCGGGTTGAGGCGGAAATTCAAGGTTCGGAAGCGCAGGTGCAATCGATGATCAATTGGTGCCACACAGGACCGGAACATGCCCGCGTGGATCATATTGATGTAGAAGACCTGCACCTCGCCCATAATGAGACTTCCTTTCTCATCATGCGTTAGGCATTCGCCAAATGATCAGGTATGTGCCGGACATTTCTTGCAGCGTTTGCCCTTTTTGAACTTTCGGCAGCAATCTTTTTTTCCCTTTTTTTTCAGGTCATAGATCTCCAGCTGACGTATGATGCACATGGGTAATGGGGCGGGCTCGCCATTTGGCGAATGCCTGAACTTTTCCATGCACCAAAAGTGCCTCTACATAAGCCAAGTCACAATACCTCAAACAGGGTATTTTAATGTCCGAATCTGACGTAGCCGCTCTTCGATTTAATGGTCACCAAACGCTCCGGATTATCGCCAATTTGTCCGGTATACGTGATGTAATCTTCCCGCTTCACCTGATCCTGAACCTTGATGGCTTCGTCATAGGTAAACTCGCGATTGTCGGTAATTTCAACTGAAAACGCACTTTCGAACATGGGCGAAAAGGCCAGGTGGTAGTCGGAATATGACCCTTCGAGGTTAATGAGCTGAGCATCGGGCCCCACTTGCTTGATGAAGATTTCCCCATACTTACTGGTGAGATCCATTTTCTTGTGAATCTCGTTGATCTCCAGATCGGTGAGCGAGACCATACCTGTAATTTCACTCACTTCTTCCAACCGAATTTCATCGTGACGCGAGTTGATCTGCAACACATTGACCTTACCGATTTCCACTTCTGACGATGCTGATTTGAGGAACAAATCATCCGTTTCATCGAGCTCGGCGGAGTCCATAAAATTCAAGTCCAATCGGGCTCCTCCGGTGATCTCTTTGACTTTGAGCTTTCCGTATTTTGCGCTAAGTGTTTTGACATTCGTCAAACGATGTGCGCGAAAATCGCCATAGGCCAGTTCCAATTCGAGTTCGCCATTGTAATCGCCCATAAAGACATCTCCAAAGCGATTGGTGATTTCCAGATTGGTTTTGTCCGGAATCCTCACTTTGTAATTCACTTCAATCACGTCTTTCGAACCGAGGGTCTGACTGATCTCGTGAAATCCCTTTCGAAACAAGGAAACATCTTCAGCCCATTTCGTCTCCACGAGCACAAATCCGGAAGTCTGGCGAAACTCGATTTCGATCATCTTCATCATTTCATCGAGTTCACGCTGATCGTCGCCCCTCACGGTGATTTCCACATCAATTTTCAGGGAATCTCCTGTCGTGGTTTCCACTTCAATATTGCCATATTGATTGGAAATCTCAACGTACATATTTGGGGAAATTTTCATCGCCTTCCCTTCTTTACGCGTGCGCTCGTGGTCTTCATTGTTGGTACCTGCAGCCAATGCGGGTAACGACAACAACACGGCGGCACCCATTGCGACGATGTTAAGCCAGTGTATTCTTCTTTTCATGACTTTTTTCCTTTAATTCTTCCAACATATTTTCCAATATCTCCAGCCGAAACCGGTAATTATCGATCATGGCTTCGATAATGCGTTCTTTGTCCACTCCCCGCCCCAATTCTTGCTTAAGCGTTTCAAACTCCGTTTTGAGAATCTCAAGTTCACTCAACATGTCCTCATCCACTTCGAAGTTCTGAAGTTCACTCATGTACAGATTAACCTGGCTCACATAGTAACCTTCCACCTCGGCCAATTCACCCCCCATTTCCGACAATTCCACCGGTCGGATTTGAGGCTGTTTGTCTTCGGCCAGAACAGGTTCCTGATGCGACAACAAGCGAAACATGACCGTCAGCGCTATCAATACGGCAACTGCAGCCACGGCCGACCATTGCCACACCGCGCGAACACTCACCACCTTTCCTTGCGGCTTCAACTCTTCCCGAATCCCTAGCCATACCCGATCGGCGTTGAATTCTTCGTCGAATTCCGAACGGTGCTCATCGATCCATTTTTTCATATGTTCATGCATATCAGTTCCTTTAACTTTTTCTTAGCCCGATTCAATTGACTCTTAGAGGTCGATTCGGTGATTCCCAATTCTTCGGCAATCTCCTGATGCGACCAATCTTCAAACATAAACAGTGAGAACACTACCCGATAGCCTTCCGGTAATTCGGCCATGGCCTTTTTAACATCGGCCACCGTGTAGTTGGTCCACTCCGATTCGGTTTCTTCCTCTTCAACATAAACCGGTTCGTTGTTGTTCTCATCCATCCGATCAAACTCCATTTTTCGACGCTTCACGGTATTGATCGATCGGTTGATCACTACGCGCTTTAACCAGGCGCCAAAGCTCGAATCTCCCCTGAACGTATCCAATTTGCGGAATACCGTTACAAAGCACTCCTGGAGAATATCTTCTGCTTCGAAGCGGTCATTCACAATGCGATATGCGACGTTGTACATAGCCTGTGCATAGGCATGGTACAACTCGTGTTGCGCTTTGGCATCACCTCTTCTGCACCTCTCTACGAGATCCTTATGTATGGAAACTTGTTGCGACAATTCAATACGTTTCGGTCTGGACGGAAGGCCTAAAACCAACCCAGACGCAGCCCCACATGGGCACTTAATCCTTCCGTTTGCTTTTGGGATACTCCCGGAATCTGCACATCGCTAATCAGGCGATAGCTCGCTCCGGCTGTAAATCTCATGAATTTGAACAAATTAACCTCAGCATTGATCCCCGGTTCCAAGAACAGGAAGGAATCAGATCGGTAAGGGTCATCTGCCGACCATTCATAATTTTCGTAGTTCCATGACAAGTAGCTGCTCTCGCTTTGCGTCACGGCACCTGCCCCAATAATTATGGGCGTGGTAAAGTGAATCATCTTACGCGAAAAAAACACGGGCTCAATATTCAGTCCGCCATAGCCCATGGAGAAATGGTAATGATCTCCCGCTGCTACTACGTCATGGTTCAATACTTCCGTGGACAGACCATAGCCCACAACGCCCAGATTAAGCGCCCTTCCAATGACCAGGTTAAATTCCAAACCATTGAGCATGGCAGGTTGTCCCTGCAACTCAGTGAACTTGGCACCGAATCCGATAAAGGCTCCTACACTGCGCTCATGATTGAAAACAGTTTCCATATCCTCGTTGCGTTGACCGCATGCTGCGGCACTAATGAGGACGAATGCTACAAGCAATATTCTATTCATGGGTAAAGGTTAAAAGGTTAAAGGCGGCGATTATTCCATATCGAAAACGTCTCCGCTTCCATCAATATCCAACTCCACAGATGCCGGGTTGCCCCAGTAGTATACATCACCGGAACCATCAATCTCGATATGGAGCATTTCCGTTGCAGTGAGGCGAACGTCGCCGCTTCCATCCACGAATACATAGGCATCCTGTGCATTCACCAATCGGGTATCTACATCTCCCGATCCATCGATTTGAATGCTCACTGCCTCAGCATTTCCATCTATCTTCACATCCCCTGATCCATTGATGTCCACATCTATCGTTGAGCTCACTTGGGCACTAATGTCCACATCTCCGGAACCTTCAATATTGATATTCAAATCACCGGCTGTAAGCGCATCTCCCGTAAAATCGCCTGAACCGTCAATGGTAATGTTGTTGAGGTAGGTTTCCGAAATGAAGATTCTAACTTGCTTGTCGTTTCGAATGTGATTTCTTTTTTCACGAAGTACCAAGGTACCGTCAACGACTTTGGTCTCAATAAAGGGCAATTTATTCTCACCGCCTTCAATTAAAAGATCATAAGAAGCTCCGTCCATCACCACCACGTCCATCGAACTTTCAATGGTTACATTATGGTATTCATCATTCAGAACACGCTCTTCGGTAATGAGGGGACCGCTGTCAAAAACACCTTTATGGCATGAAGCCAAAGCTAAAAGTGCCAAAATCATCATACTCCAATTCATTCGATTCATGGGTCAAAAAATTTATGGGTTTAACCCAAAGACACCGGAATGAATCAGAGTTGCATGAAAAAATGAATTTTTATGGATTGTAGATGGAACTACGGGCTTCTATGGTACCCAGAGACAAGTCTATTACGCCGCTATCCGTGAGGCAGCGCAATGAAGCCAGACTATCCGCGAGCATGATTCCCGACGATGCATAAGTCATCTCTTCGAGAATATTATTCCGCGAATCGGCATTGTAGTACATGCGGTTGGTGATGAACTGTATGGTATCCCCCGGGTTGATTGTAGCCCCATTGTCCACAAGTTGCAGGGTTCCGTTTCGCTGAAAACTCTTGATTGGAAGTTGAACGCTATCAACGAGCAGGTACTGTGGTTGAAAACTCTGCATGAGCTCTGAATGCATAATGCAGGTGTAAGTGCGCGTAAATCGGAGATTGGACTCTACCCCGGGAAAGTTATCTTGTTTAGTCAAACTGTGAACGATCAAAACGTTTTCGGAAGCTTTTCCGACATTCTTATTATTTCCGCAAGCAACGAGAGCGAGCATCATGAGGAGAATCGTGTATTTCATATCTAAGGTTTGTTATGGCAAGCTACCAATGGTTTTCCATCCATGCAACAAGCCAAATCAGTTGAGCAAATGTCATTCCAAGGATTACGATCGCCCGAGCCACCCGGGCAACAGACTGTTTTTTATGATGAATGATGAAAACAGCCCCCATTACAAGTGCAAGAATCGCGTACATTATTAAAGAATGAACGACCTCGTATGCTCCAAACGCCATGAAAAGTACAATGATGAGGGGCAAATAAAAAAACTGTGACTTTCCCAGCTCCAGACTTCTCAGTTTGCTCAAACTATAGATTAGCGCCGGCGAAATGAGCACTATAATATAGAGCGAAGACATCACTTGCGCATTCAGAATGGCCACAACCATGAGGGTCATGCCCCAGGTCATGCTGAGGGCGTAAGTTCGATACAAGTACCCGGTGCGCAACTGTAGTCGGGTTAATACCAGGAATCCCCACACAATCCCCATCACGATCAACGTCGCCATAGACGCGGCATTGGTCATCTGAATCAGGAGAAATTCAGAGGTATGCCATGGCAAGTACTTAAGTGACCACCAGTGTTCGCCCATTAACCAATACCGCCCTTGAAACTGATCTCCTGCAAAATTCACCAATAGGACATGCAACACCATACCCACACCACTTAAAGCAGCATACCACACGCCCTTCTTTAACGCTTGGCGCGCATGATCGGAACCTATCCAGGCCGTAATTGTGAGCGCCACGCCTAAGACCAGCCCTAGCCAGGAATCGAGGCACAGCAAGACGAGAATCACTGCCAAAATCGATCTTCTTTCAGACCGAAAAGCGAGCAGTGCTGCTCCCATAAGAAACCATTGAACCCCAAGGACAGGTTCTACCCAACATAAGATCCAAACGGGCAAGGCCGCAACCATCCACACTTCCAGTCGATTGGTCTCGAGATGGTACAGGAACCAGGTCAGTCCTATCCACAAGAATCCCATGGAGATGACAGAGGCTATATCCCCATACGGAGCGAGGAAGTGGTGATATAAAGAAGAAAAGAGTCCGGGCCAATTCCCATCAAGTGACGCAAGTGCGGAAACAGACGCTCCTGTTCCCCACCCATACTGTACGACAAGTGCTGCTAGAGCACCAATCCCCAACCAGGTGGACAGTAAAATGAGTCCGATCCGCATCCAACGATACTCGGTGAGTTTTCCTGAAAGCACAATCATCAGGATGCAAAACACGATCATCAAATAGGGTAGCCAGGAACCCATATTGAGCCACGCAAAATCGGCAAGGATCACATTCCGAAACAGGAAAACTCGCTCAGCGCTGGCGTTCCGGGAGTAAGCCATTGCGATTGTAGCCTGCTCAAAATACGGCGAACCCCATTTGGCGAATGCCATAACCTTATCCAAACCAGCAACCAAATTCATAGAGATGTTCTCGAAAATGGTTACGAAGTGTAGCTTGATTTCCAACCCATGAGTCATCACGTCCGGAATCGAGGAAACCGTGCAGGCAGGAATCGACGCATTAAATTCCGACACCAAGGATGGCTTACCCGAAGCCAACGAGTGGTTCATTGATCCCGGAGCGAGCCCCAAAATCACAATCAGCAAAAGGAAAACCCGGCGGGGAAAATCAGTGTGCCACCACAAAGCGAATCGGGTTGAAAAAGGTTGAACATGAAGGGCAAGTCAGCAAATAAACACCCTGAGGAAGTTCTTCTGTACCTAACTTCATCTGGTGCGCCTGAATTTCGAAAGAGGTATGGACAGCACCCGCAGCATCGGTCACCACCAACTGATGGCCGTTCCAGGAATCTAGACCGTTCAGGTACAGATACTGATCGGCCGGAATGGGATACACTCCAACGAGAGTTTGCTCAACAATTTCCACCGGATTGGGATCACCAAAAACATCCATAGTCAGTGGAACCTGGTTGTCTTCCGTCACCTTGACAACATGCACCAGGCGGCTGTTTTCGGTATCCAGATGAGAACTTCCCACCAAGACATATCCACCATCTGCGCAAAGTGCTGCGGCATGAATGGATTCATCACCATTGCCTCCTATCGTAATATTCCCTTCCGATTGAAATCCGGCGAATTCCGTGATACGATAGGTCATCATGTTGGTAGCGAAGGGAATTCCGTTGCCAAAACTATTACTGGTAGAACAGACGATGAAATCATGATCCTGCATTTCCACAAGGGCGGTTCCATAATCCATTCCATTGCCTCCCCAGTAAGTATGCCAGCTTTTGACTCCTTCAAGTGTATAGCGTGTAACGAGGATGTTGGAACCATCAAACGGCGCATCTGCAGACTCTTCTGTTCCAATAGCGATGATTCTGTTACTATATGAAATAAGAATATCTTCAATGGACTGTTTCCCTTCGTAAGGATAAATCCATGAATTCAGTTCAACACCGTTGGGATCGACCTGTAACAACCACAAATCGCAGGCACCTTCCTCATCGCGTGTTCCACCAATGATGAAGTTACCATCATCATCCAGCTCAAAATCACCTGCGTGGTCCTTTCCGGGAAGTTCCCATTGGTAGGACCAATTCAAACTGAAGTCGGGATTTAAATTGAGCAATACGATGTCTCGATCGGTATTACCTGCATAGGTTTCGGCCAGAATTGAGATCGTCCCATCGTCCATCACAATTACTTTGCGGCCAAAATCCCAATCCCCCAGATCGTACACCCCCTGGTCAATCAACTGACAATTACCATCCACAATGGCCCAGTAAATATCGTAGTCTGCTCCAAAGCTGATGCTCGTGCCCACGACAAGAAAATTATCGCCAAGAGCTGCAATATGGGTGAGGTAGTCCACATTTGCTCCCCCCACATGTCCGGTACTCAGTAATGTTCCATCCGCACTGATGTGAAGGATATATCCGTCCTGATTCTCTGAAAACCCTCCACTCGAACCGGCTACCATGAATTCATCATTCTCAAGCACGAGAACAGCATTTCCCTCATCAACTCCCGTGCTGCCAAATAAATGGTTGAACGACTCCTGAGCCAGGACGCCGGAAATCAATGCAAGAGCAGATATCAGTGAAATGAGTTTCTTCATTTTGCCGCCTGATGAATTTTCAATAGTCGCTCTAATAATCCTTCCAACAAATCCAGTTGCAGCATATTGGCACCATCACTTTTGGCGACTGCCGGATTCGGATGCGTCTCGATAAAGAGCCCGTCAAGACCAACTGCTACTCCGGCCCGGGCAATGGTTTCTATCAATTCCGGCTTACCTCCAGTAACACCGGAAGCCTGATTAGGCTGCTGTAGCGAATGTGTGATATCGAGAATAACCGGGGCAAAAGAACGCATAACCGGTAATCCACGAAAATCAACCACCAGATCCTGATAACCGAATGTGGTACCGCGCTCTATCAACATCACCTGGTCGTTTCCAGATTCCTTGATCTTAGTTACTGCATGTACCATAGACTCGGCCGATAAAAACTGACCTTTCTTCACGGTTACTACTTTGCCGGTTTTGGCTGCAGCAACCAATAAATCCGTTTGACGACATAGAAAGGCTGGAATTTGAAGCACATCAACAAAGTTCGCAGCATTGGTGGCTTCCTGGGCGCCATGGACATCTGTAGTTACAGGCAATTCATAATGCTCTCCAACGTCCTTGAGAATTTGGAGCGCAAGCTCATCACCTATCCCGGTGAACGAATCCAAACGAGAGCGATTGGCTTTGCGGTACGATCCTTTAAATACGTATGGGATTTCAAGTCGATCGGTTATCTCCTTGATTCTACCTGCGATGTCAAAGGCCATATCACGTCCTTCAATAGCACATGGGCCTGCGATGAGCGTGAAATTTCCGCTTGAACGATGTTTTAAACGAGGAATATCAATCATACTATTTTCCAAATAACAAGCCCACAGAAAGGTATGCCCCCCTTCCGCGTGACTTTCTCATTATTAATCCGGGCAAGTCATCCGATCCTGCAGAAAGGTACCAACCATTCCATACTTTTTGAATGGCCGCCCCAACTCGGAATCCGCCATAGCCACCAAAGGTTGCGGAGGCAGAAATCCACGTAAGAGGAAGCATTTTGTAGTGATACCTTGCCGTAAACTCGGGAACAAAAGCCCTTGTTGGACGAATTCGCAGTCCCAATTCGAGCATGCCTCTTTTACCCGTCTGATGAAACATTTGCACACCAAGGGTCAGGGGAAGCATTTTCAATTCAGCCGATGTAACGGTGTCATAAACTAAGGTATCCAGCAGTTCGGACGTATCAAAAGACGACTGATCATCAAGCAGATCATTCAAATCTATCCCGGTGAATGAAGCGCTGGAATCGGCCGTATAAGTGTTCATCTGATTCCAATAAACAAAGCCCAGATCCCTGACTTCCATGTGGATCACCCCTTTTCCTTCTGTAAGAGGAAAATTGACCTGAACATCCATGGCAGCTCCGCTACCATCACCCGCCCACCAGGTTCCATTCGAAAACGACTCGGATACAATGCCGTTGTAATCCAGATGAAGGCTATCTCCCAATTCGGAAGTGTACAACGCTCCCTTGTTTACATAGCTTTGAAGATAGTCCTGTCCATTTACATACGATATGGAAACGCCGCTGAGTGTTTGTTTGTCGAAAACACCCAAACCCAACTTCTGGTAAGCATAGAACTCACCCGAGGTTCCATCGAAATTCATGGTTTGTCCGGCAAAGGACTTATTCCCATTGAAAATCAACCGGTACAACTCATTGGAAAACGTCGCACCGGTAAGGTAATTGGACTCGACAAATATCTTCATACCCAGATTGGGTCGAGAAAACAGTGAATCGGACATGTTCCAATAAGACAAATTCCCATTGAGCTGTCCGCCTACCCGATTCATGTCAACAAGCTTCTTTTCAACCTGCGCTTTGGCTTCCGGTCCGTAGTACCCTCCAAAAACCATTCGATCAACATATTCGTTGGTGAGTGTGTTGGAACGGTACTCGGCGTGGGCATCGAGCAGAATGAAATTGGTGAAGCGCTGGTAGGTGGAGTCTGTCGACGCCCAAAAGATACTTTGGCCAAATGAACTCACTGAAGTCAGTAGTACGGCAAGAGTGGCAATATGCTTCATCAACTTCCTCATTCAACCGTAACTTGTGCCTTGACATCGGCTACAACTTTCAAATCCAAATAGTTTTCGGCCGTGAACTTCACTTCTTCATTACCGTAGGTATTCAACAGCACCGTTACCACAAACTTGCTTCCCGGTCGAATGTAATTGATGACACCTGTTTGTAGCTGTAACTCCATGACGCTGTTGTTGGGCGCCACATCAAAGCTCGTTGAGAAGTAATCGCCTGAAAGCACCTCTTCTCCTCCCGCGAGCGTTGCCAATTCCATGTTGGAGTCATCCACTAGTGTAACTTCTACCGTAGCACCGAAGGGAAAGGTGTTCTCCGCGTAGAGGTACAACGACCCTTCAACCTCCCAATTGGTAGTATTCTCAATAGCCAGCGTATCTACAATTCGAATATTATCCATTTGGATACACAGTGGAATATCTGCTACCAAACGAGCGTCAAGAGGGCTATCGGTATAGATAAAATCGTTGTTGGCCGAGACATTCCCTAATGGATTTACATGCAAGTCAATGTCCAATCGCAACTCATCGGGAAGGTTGGACAGGAATCCGGAAATATTGCTATTCAGTTGATCCAGGGCAATCGCATAATAGGTGGGCTCCACCGTGCCGTTGTTGTCGAAAGCTCGCGTTAGGTTGATTTGGTCATGCAGGTCTTCATTTTCAATTTCAACCAAGGCATCATTGTACGAATTGTATCCTTTGACCGAATGAATGCTGATTTGTGCATCGGCCCCTACCCGGTTCACAATGTCCAGACTCAAATTCACGTCGCCAAGGATCAAATTGCCACCTGCAAGTGACGACAGCACCTCAATATTGGTCGTGTCGTCAATATTCAACTGGTGCTCTCCAAAATACCCTCGCGCATATTCCACCACAGGATCCACAAAATTCATTTCTACAATCAGACTGTCGGTCCCGTAAATCTGCGCTGCCGGACCCCCGGTTTGCACGCTCGCACTGAAGAGAGATTGTATGGTATTGACGGCATCACCGTTTTCACCGGTGAAGTCAATGTGGTATCCTTCAAGGGCCAGACTTCCCTCATAGATGCTCGGCGAGCTTCCATTGCCCGGCTCCAGCACACCATCCAGTTCCAGCGGGACGCCATCTTTGGTTACTCCCGGAAGACTATAATTCATGACCAGGTTTCCGTTCATTTGGTTGAGAATACGGTAAACCAAGGCTCCACCTTTGAGATACACCGTTCTCAGTTGAGCACCGCCAATGTCAAATTGATTATCTGTACTCTGCTCAAGTACGGTCGTGCCCGCCGGGATATTGAAAGGACCTCCATTCAGACCAATGGTGAATGCTTTTCGAATGGTTGTATCGGGGACCTGAACCAGACTGTCCAGATTGAAATTTGCGAGATTTTCATCGAAATGAAAGTGAATCACTCCATCCGCCCCCACTTCCAAAAGCGAGTCAGGTACGAGATCAGTGAGTTCCAGTCTACCATGTGCAATAGGTACCAGTCCATCCCATTCCCATTGGGTTGCCCGTTCACGCCGACATGCAGTCAGACTGAAAATCAGAAGGACGTAAAGTAGAATTTTCCTTGCCATGGATACGCACAAAAATACAGGTTCAACATCGGGCTAAAGCTACACAAGAGCTGTAGTTATCAACTGTTACAAATTCAACAGTCTTTTCCCCAAAGACGTACGCGTCAAGCCCAAGGTTAGAAGCAGCAGCATCAACGGAAGGCTTCCTGCAGGGAATTCCTGCGGTATTACAGGCTGCGTAAGGATACAAAGCACGATAATAATAGTGTGAATCCACCAGTACTTCTCCGTGGTCTTTCCTTTGATCCAGACCATAACCACATGCGTGGGCCACAACCACAGGATGTTGTAATTTACCACGGTAGCTACATGGTCGGTAGCAACCCATAGCAAGAATAGCAACAACCCAAGGAATCCGGCGAGGAATAGGAACGTAGTTGATAAGGCATTCGCCAAATGGCTGCCTCCAAAAATCAAAGCCAACACTACACCAATGAACAGGCACCAAAAAAAGACAACCGGAGTCCACCAAGTAGATTCCTCCTCAGGCACCACGTCGGGCAAAATTTCGACGGTCTCCCCAACCAATGGACGTCCATGCAATTCAGCGCGAGCCAATTGCCCAAATAGGTAGTCGGGTAAAAACATATCATCGAGCGGCCCTAGCCGCTCATCACTCGGACTGGCCAACCCCAGATCAATTCCAAAATGTGTCCAGGGAAGAACGTCCTGGTAGGGATCAACCATTTGACGAAATGAAATTCGCCCTGAATCTGATGGATGCCATACCAATTCACCACCGAGTGCTTTTTGCAGCTGATCTCGAATACGTGTACTGCAATTGTCATGAAAGAAGTCGTACAGATATTCCCGGTTCTCAGGCAAATAGTTTTCTTCCAGCAAATCAATCAGCACCTGCTTCTCTTCACTGCTAAGATCAAGCACCTGAGCTTGAATCCCTCTCCCGGTAACGGTGTACTCGTATAGAAAATAGGGCCAATCACTGCGGGAAAGCATGTAGTTCAATCTACCCATGGTGAACTTGAAGGCAAAATCATCATCAAATTCAAACGTGCCATAGTTGTACACTACATCGACTCTTTGGCCGTCAATCATATCCGTAAGACGGATCGCCGAATGACCGTAAATGGAGTAAATCTCATTGCCCGGCGAACAAGTGAGGATTGAAATTTCGGCATTTGGGGACAAATCAAAACCACCGCGGCCCATAAGTGAGCAGCACACCATTCCAATCACGAGCAAGAACCTATTCATATTCATTGAGGTGATACAGTGTTAATGCAGCTATCGGGGTTTCCAGTATGGTGCCCACGTGTATTCCATTTGCCTGGGCCACATCAGTCAGTATTCGACTAAAATGGTAAGCGATTGAGCCCACAAACCCAACCGTAAGGTCTGCATGACCGGGATATTTTAAAACAGTCTGACTAAAGAAGGCATTAAAACGGTTGGTGAGCAACTCGCGTACCCAGGGATCATCCATGTGTCGCGACAAAAAACGGGTAAAGTGTGCTAAAAAGCGGTTGGGAAACGGTTCAGAGTAAACGTTTTGAAGGATTGAATCCTTATTGTGTCCAAACATGGAACGAAATGCGTCACTCAAATGTTGAGGCATTTCATCTCTGCAGAATGCCGAGCAAACGGCCTTCCCTAAATCAGCACCTGCTCCTTCATCGCCCAATACATAACCGAGTGAAGGTATATTTTGTGTGATGTGTGTTCCATCATACAAGGCCGTATTGGATCCTGTGCCCAGAATAGCCGCAATTCCCGGATTTTTACCACAAACTGCCCGCGCCGCGCCAAGTAAGTCATGCTCCACACAGATCTCAGCATGCGGGTATACCTTGGCTAGCACATTCTCCATACGGGTGATTTGTCGCTCTCCGGAACAACCAGCTCCGTAGAAAACAATTTCTTCGATTTCCTCTGCCGGAAACATCTGAAGAGGATCACTCCTCAATATACCTTCAATTTCTGCTTCAGATAAAAAGTAGGGATTCAACCCATCGGTCTTAGCCTGATGAATAATGTTGAATTCCCCCAGCAATCGCCAGTCTGTCTTCGATCCTCCGGCATCAGCTATCAATCTCATACTCCTTCTATTTGTCCGTCGTACACGTGCACTGCGGGGCCGGTAAGCCAAATGTCGGAATAGCCGCCCTCACATTTGGCGAATGCCACCTCCAGATCACCTCCACGTGCACGCACTTGTAACAAAGCCGTATCCTCCCCTCCCAGTTCTGCCATGGCGAGGGCTGCAGCGGTAATCCCTGTGCCACATGCCAGCGTTTCGTCCTCCACCCCACGTTCATACGTGCGAATGTGCAGAACCTGGCCGACCCGCTCCACAAAATTCACGTTCACACCTTGCAAGGCAAACCGTTCGCTGTAACGAATCTTTCGTGCCTCCGCAACGACATCGAGATCTTGCAAATTCTCAACCGGCAGCACAATGTGCGGCGAACCCGTATTTAAAAACATCCCCGATTGAAAGGCTTCCATAGTGTGAACATCATTCATGCGTATGCTCCAATGGTCGCCTTTCTTTATCCCCTCATGCATTCCATCAATGGCTTTGAACTGTGCAGCTTCGCTAATGATTCCCCGATCAAAAGCCATTTTGAAGGCACACCTTGAACCATTACCACAAAAGCTCTGACTGGCATCCGGATTATAGAAATTGACGTAAAAGTCGGCGCTATCGCACGATTCGAGAAGAATCAAGCCATCGGAACCAATTCCCATATGACGGTTGCATAACCTGCGGATCTGTTCATCGGTAAGTTGAATCGATCCATCCAGATTCCAAATCATGATGAAATCGTTGCCTGCTCCGTGGTATTTTGAAAAGTTCAAATTCATGGTAAAAAGAAAGCCGCCTCCAAGCTTAGAGACGGCCAACTTAACCAAATTATTATTTAAATACTTAACTACTAATAATTAACTATTTAGTATGTGTTCTGCGTTCATTGAACACTGAGACAAATCTAAAATCACCCCTATGTCCCACTGTAAGACATTGCTCCCCCCGCTATGTAGTCCAATTCCTACAGCCGCGCGGATTTCACGCGCAATAAGGGATTGCGGGATTTTGCGATTTATCCACATGTCACTCTTGAAAACAGCCCCGAAATTAGCGGTACACCTCACCGTTCCGCACCTGTGTTCAGAAGAATGCAAGGCTTCCCGATGCATAACCCCTGACTTGGCTGCATAATTCGTAACTTGCGCCCGCATTTGAGAGGAAAACTGAGAGCATGGAATCCCTGGAAAAAACGGTGACGAAAAACGATCAACAACATATTTCAGCAGAGACGTATTTGAAGGCTTTTCGCCTGATGTCTACAGCGAAAAGCATGGCCGAGCTATACGAGGCCAATGCAAAATTCACTTCCAAATATGTTCATGCCACCTCGCGCGGTCATGAAGCCATCCAATTAGCTGTAGGTCTGCAATTGAAGGAGCAGGATTACCTCAGCGCCTACTATCGGGATGATTCCATACTGCTGGGAATGGGCATGGAGCCTTACGAGCTAATGCTTCAGTTGATGGCCAAGCGTGACGACCCGTTTTCAGGGGGACGAACATACTACTGTCACCCTAGTCTGAACCGAGCCGGATTCCCCAAGATTCCACATCAAAGTTCTGCAACCGGTATGCAGGCCATCCCCACAACGGGCGTGGCGATGGGAATCCAGTATCGAGAAACACAGGGATTAGACTCCTATGATCAATCGGCAGATTGTCCGGTAGTGGTATGTTCCATAGGCGACGCTGCCATGACTGAAGGAGAAGTTGCTGAGGCGTTGCACATGGCCTCGTTGAAGAAGTTCCCTATCATATATCTGGTTCAAGACAATGAATGGGACATTTCGGCCAATGCCAAAGAAATTCGCTTTGGTGACGCCATGGATTTCGCCCGGGCATTCCCCAACATCGAAGCCCGTCAGGTGGAAGGGAATGATTTTGCGGCCTGCTATGATTTGATGCGAGAGGTAATCGATACGGTTCGCAAAGAGCGCCGTCCTTTTCTGGTTCATGCAAAGGTTCCCCTGCTAGGACATCATACTTCAGGTGTTCGCATGGAATGGTACCGCGATGATCTTGAAGAACATGCGAAGCGCGATCCCTTTCCGATTCTGAAAAACCAGCTCATTGAACTGGGTTTTACCGTTAAAGAACTTGACAAAATAGCCGAAGAAGCGGCCCAATTGGTCTTTGAGCATTTCGAACGCGCAAAGAGTGCGGAAGATCCCCGACCGGAAGACCTTACCGATTACTACTTTGCCCCCACTCCTGTGACCGAGGAGAAGGGAGTGCGAGAACCCGCCGGAAAAGAAGCGACCGTAATGGTCGATTCGGCGCTTTTTGCCATGCAGGAGATACTCGAGAAGCACCCTGAAGCCTTGTTGTACGGACAAGACGTAGGCGGGCGACTTGGCGGTGTATTTCGTGAGGCAGCTACATTGGCCCAAAAGTTTGGTGATGATCGCGTGTTTAACACACCGATCCAGGAAGCGTTCATCATTGGTAGCACCGTGGGAATGGCTGCTGCCGGATTGAAGCCTATCGTAGAAGTTCAGTTTGCCGATTACATTTGGCCGGGCTTGAACCAGTTGTTTACCGAGTTGAGCAGGAGCTATTATTTGTCGAATGGTAAATGGCCTGCGTCGGCAGTTATTCGCGTTCCAATTGGCGCATATGGCAGTGGAGGACCGTATCACTCAAGTAGCGTGGAATCCGTACTATGTAATATCCGTGGTATAAAGGTGGTGTATCCTTCAACGGGTGCCGATCTCAAAGGCTTGCTCAAAGCGGCTTTCTACGATCCGAACCCTGTGGTGGTGCTCGAGCATAAAGGACTATACTGGTCAAAAATCAAGGGCACAGAGGGCGCCAAAACCATCGAACCCGATGCCGATTATGTTGTCCCCATTGGGAAGGCCCGTGTGGTTCAATCGGCAACCGCTGAGACCAAGGTAGCTGTAATTACCTACGGACGAGGAGTGTACTGGACCCTTCAAGCTGCACGTGACATGAAGGATCAAATTGAAATTATCGATTTGCGCTCTTTGTCACCTTTCGATGAAGATGCGGTTAAGGCGGCAGTCGCCAAATGCAATCGCTGTGCGATTGTGACCGAAGAAGCTGTGCGAAGCAGTTTTGCTCAGGCTTTGGCCGGTTATGTTTCTGAACATTGTTTTGAGTGGTTGGACGCCCCGGTGAAGGTCGTGGGCTCTGTCGAAGTTCCTGCTACTCCGTTGAATTCAACATTAGAGGAAGCCATGCTTACCAATGCCGAAAAAGTGGCATCCACTTTGCAAGAGCTGCTCGATTATTAAAACTATAAACCGATGTATAAATCTATTCTGACATTCGCTTTACTCCTTATTCTGGGAGCGTTTCAAGCGCAAGACAACTTTGAGGGTATGATCACCTTCAAAATTGAATACACCCAACTTCCTGCTGAAATGGCCGGTTTCGAATCCATGCTTCCCACTGAGATGGTTTCCTATATCAAAGGCCATAAGTCGCGAAATGAACAAACAACGGCCATCACCGGACAGCAAGTTACTATTGTTGATTCCGAAACCTCGTATACCGTTTCGTTGATGAATTTGCTGGGAAACAAAATAGCGCTGGAAATCACTCCGGAAGAGGCTGAAGCAAGCAAATCGAATGAGAGCGATATGAAAATCGAATACACCAAGGAGAAGAAAGAAATTGCCGGTTACACCTGCACCAAGGTGTTGATCAGCTTTCCTGAAATGGCCACTCCTCTCATCGTTTATGTCACCAAGGATATCAAAGGAGCTACCCAGGAAAATTTCGGCGATCTGGAAGGATTTCCGTTGGAGTACATTGTAGCGGCAGAGGGTGTTCAAGCCCGTTACTATGCCGTGAAGGTAGAAGAAAAGCCAATCAGTGATGACCTGTTCAACATTCCAACAGATTACAAAAAGATGTCTCAAACGGAACTCCAACAACTGTACGGTGGCTAAATGAAAAAACGCATTACCAATACCGTTCTCCTGGTAATACTGGTGGCCGTAGCTGCATTCTATTTTAAAAGGTATCGCATAGCTCCCAATATTGCTGAGAAGCGGGTGGTCTTTCAAACACCCCATGGGCTTGATTCACTCGATTCCTTTCTGGATAAGAATCTGGTGTTAATCTTCTACGCGGGGTGGTGCGGCACGTGTCATCGTGAAATGCCAGGGTTGGTTCAGGCATACGCCAAATTGAAGGAAGCTAATTTTGAAGTAATCGGCCTGACAGATGACCGCGAAGAAGTCATCGACAAGTTTCGATCCAATTACGGAATCGCGTTTCCGATGTATAAACTCAGCGGAACATTGCAGGATGTGGGTGTATATACCTTGCCCACCACATTCGTTATGAATTCAAAAGGTGAGGTAGTTTTTGAACATGTAGAATATATGGACTGGACCGATCCTGCAGTAGTCCAGGAAGTCATTCAGTCCGCCCGAAATTAATGGCTCATTTTTACCCCTTACGCGTCGCTCGTATCGAGCGACTCACCAGTGAATCCGTTGCGATTACCCTGGACCCGGCTGCATCAGGTGGCAATTTTTCGTTTATTCCCGGACAGTACCTTACGCTCAAGCTGCAGGTAGATGGCCATGAATACCGCAGGTCGTACAGTATTTCTTCTGCACCCAACGAATCCATGCTCACCATCGGTGTAAAGGCGATTCCTAACGGAACAGTTTCCGTATACATGAATCAGAATCTGAAGGAAGGGGATGTACTTCAAAGTATGGAGCCCATGGGCAACTTCCACCCTATCATGAGCTCTTCTCACGTGCCAAAGCATTTTGTGTGCTTCGCAGCAGGAAGTGGAATCACCCCCATTCTTTCCATCATTAAGTGGGCCACCCAATTATCCCAACAACACAAGGTGACATTGTTCTATGGCAACACCTCGCATGCGAGTGCTATGTTTCATAATGAGTTGTCGCAATTGGCACAAGCCCATGAAGGATTGGATGTCATTCACCTGTTTACCGATCGATCGAGCGGAGTCCCTTTAGAATCGGGAAGAATCGACTTTCAAAAAACCTGGGATCTGATGCGGGCTTTCGTAGCCGACGATCTGCCCAAGTCTTTTTTCATCTGTGGTCCTTCGGGCATGATGAAAGCCGTACAAGAGGGATTAGAAGGATTGGGTTACTATAAAGATCAAATCCACATGGAGCACTTTTCAGAACCGGACGTAGCACCCGTTCAAAAAGAAGTCCCCGTTGTTGGTGAAGGAACACAAGCACGTGTCATGATTACACTGGACGGCACTGAGACCCAAATCATGCTCGACCCAAATGGCGATAGTATATTGGATGCTGCCCTTGATCATGGGCTGGATGCACCCTATTCGTGTCGTGGTGGTGTGTGTACGACCTGTCGGGCAAAAGTTACTGAAGGAGTGGTAGAGATGGACAACAATTATGCTCTCACCGACGGTGAGATTAATGAAGGATACGTCCTCGCTTGCCAATCTCACCCCAAATCAGCCGTTGTCAGATTAACCTGGGACTAAGGCACCCCGATATACTTATGCATTTGGATGGATATCCGCCACTGTGGAAAATCCCGGACATAGTTTAAGATGATTGGTGTGACGAAATCGCGCTTGCTCCACTCCGGTTGCAAAAACCGATGACACGATTCCGACAAGTCGGAAGTGTGTGTTTCGGCCCATTCAAGATCGTGTTTATTATAAACGACCACCTTTAATTCGTGCGCAGCTTCATAGATTCCGGGCAATGGAGCTTTGAACTTCTTGGGCGAAAAGCATATCCAATCCCATTCACCCGTCAAAGGATGAACCCCGGAGGTTTCGAGATGTGTTCGAATATGGGCCTTTCGCAGTTCCGAGGTCAGATCTCCCAGATCATACATCAAAGGTTCTCCTCCAGTTATTACAGCTATATGGCTACCTGATTCCACCACGAGGTTGACTATTTCAGCGACGGACATGTGCGGGTGGGCAGTGGCGTCCCAGCTTTCTTTCACATCGCACCAAACACAGCCCACATCGCATCCCCCCAACCGAATGAAGTATGCCGGAGCGCCGGAGAAGTGACCTTCTCCCTGGACGGTATAAAAGTGTTCCATTACCGGATAGCTGGTCATGAAGCCAGGATTTGGCGCAAAGCTACAAATAAGGGTACAAGTGGGAAGCCCCAAAAGGGCAAAAGAAAAACCACATCGGCTGTTGTTAAAAAACTCACATGGACATGGATGGAAATTCCGCAGAAGGTCAAACTTCCTTTGAATACTCCTCCCACTCTTCGCGCAGATCGCTGCGATCCTTTGCTCTGAATAGGTTACCTAAGCAATCTCCACAGACCAAAACCTCTGAACCGGTCAGCAGGCAGCGGGTTGAAATCCTTTCGAACTTCTTGGAGCACCTCTCACTAACGGCAAGATTCTTTCGAATCAACCGACAGTCCTCAAGGCCTGTCATCACTCCTACGAGCGAGTCTCCAATTTTTTAAATGTTAGTTTTTACAATTGTCCACCGATGTGGTTTATATGGTGTAATCAGTGAATGAATACATCTCGAATTTAGTCACATACGTCGAAAATCGCAAAATATCCGGTTCGTGCTTGTCAACACCCTATTCACAGGGGTTATGAACATTTGTGGATAACCTCAACTGCTCTTCTCTCCCACAAAGTACTGTGACTTGCGGTCGAAAAGGACGTTGAAAGTGGTCA
>JAGQVX010000047.1 GCA_020437755.1 Flavobacteriales bacterium | reverse complement strand
AAGGGCTTAAGAAAGATGAGGCAGTGCTGAAAGAGCTTCAAAAACTCATCAAGGAGTCGAAAACGATTCGCTTCGAAGGCGATGGTTATGGAGAGGCCTGGGTGAAAGAAGCTGCTCGTCGTGGATTGAGCAACTTGCGCACTACTCCTGAAGCGCTTCAGGCGTGGAAAAAGAAGGAAGTGCAAAACATGTTTGCCGCCCTCAACGTGTTGAGTCCTGAGGAAATTGAAGCGCGTATGGAAGTCTCTTTGGAAGATTACATTTTGCGCCGTCAAATCGAAGCACGTGTGTGCGGTGACATCGCTCAGAATCACATCATTCCAACGGCTATCAAGTATCAGAATCGACTTATTGAGAACGTCCGAGGTTTGCAATCGGTCCTCACAGCGGCTCAGTTTAAGAAGTCGGGAGCTGTTCAAATCGAACTGATTCAGGAGATTTCGGAGCACATTGCCGGGGTTAAAAACACCGTTGATCGTCTGCTCGAAGAGCGTCGCAAGGTTGATGACTTGAAAGATACTGAGAAGAAGGCAACCATGTATGCTACTGTTCTTCATCCACTTACGGTTCAGATTCGCGAACATTCCGACGAGCTGGAAATGTTGGTAGACGATGAGTTGTGGCCATTGCCAAAGCTTCGTGAATTGCTATTTACAAGATAAACCTGCCTGCAAGCATATACTCAGCCGCCCTCATTTTTTGGGGGCGGTTTTTTTATGCCATTCGGCAAATGGTAACCGGACCGGATGCACTTTTTTGCATCAGATGAATAATTCGGTGTATCCTTTTTCCCAATTTGGTCTTATACTCCTATATTGGCGCCTAAATTCGGAAAGGCATGACCGGAAATTCCCGCGGGAATGGGTCGGTTTTAACCGAAAAAAGCACCTGTAAAAGATATGAACCGACTGACTTTCAGGAAGTTTGTTGAATTTGTTTAACTAAAATAATATTGCGTATTTTCGCTCCTTTACTGGAAGTGGAAATTAACACCAACGCCATGAGAATAGCGCAACGACTCATTTTACTTTGCTTTACCCTTGTACTGGCTTTGACTGCTGGAGCTCAGAGTAAGTACACCGAGGAAGCAGACAACGCTTATGCCCGCGAAGGGTACTACGAAGCTGCCGAAGCTTACAAGCGGGTTTATCCAAAAATCAAAAGCATTGAAGAAAAGGGACGTGTTCTCTTTACCATCGGTGAGTGCTACCGCCTCATGCGGGATTGTGCCGGAGCCGAAGAGTGGTACGAAAAAGCGATTACCGCTAAGTACTACAAAGAGAATGCTGACGTATTCTACAACTACGCAGAATGTCTGCGTGAGCAAGGGAAATTTGACGAGGCAATCGTTCAGTACCAGAAATTCCAGGAGCGTGGCGGTGATGCAGGGCTGGCTGCAGGTCGAATTAAAGACTGTGAAAGCGCAGCTATGATGATTGATGAGCCTCCTACCCGCTACGTAGTGGAGAACGAGGTGATTCTCAACTCGGCGCAGTTTGACTATGCTCCGGCATTCTCAGACAAGAAAGGTGATGAGATGGTGTTTTCTTCTTCACGTCAGGCTTCAACCGGTTCAGGTGATGACCCGATTACTGGAGAGAGCTTTATGGACTTGTTCCAGTCGGAACGAGATAAGAAAGGAAAATGGAGTACTCCAACTCCATTGAACAATACCGTTAATACTACTTCAAATGAAGGTGCTGCTTCTTTTGACTCGAAGTCAAAGGAAATGTACTTCACCCGTTGTATCTATACGAAGAAAGGAAACTTTGCTTGTGATATCTATAACGTAAAGAAGCAAGGAAAGCAATACGGTGTGGCAGAATTAGTGCCTATCATCGATCGTGAATGTGATGGTTGTAATGACTCCTCGCAGGTAGGTCACCCAGCACTCACACCCGACGATATGAACATGATTTTCGCCTCAGATATGCCAGGGGGTTACGGAGGTAAGGACTTGTGGTACATCAGCTATGATCGCAAGGCGAAAACATGGAGCAAGCCTAAGAACCTTGGTGATAAGATCAATACTAAAGGCGATGAAATGTTTCCTTTCGTTCACGAAAACGGAACCTTGTACTTCGCTTCGAATGGTCACACCGGTTTGGGCGGATTGGACAACTTCATGGCAGCTAGCACAGGTGAAATGCAGTTCGATACTCCAGTGAACATGCAGTATCCTATCAACAGTTCGTCTGAAGATTTTGGTATCATCTTCGAAGGTGATAAAGATCAAGGCTTCTTCACTTCCAACCGTCCGGGTGGAAAAGGTAAAGATGATATCTACAGCTTCAAGATGCCTCCTTTGGAGTTCTGCTTAAAGGCAGTGGTATATGACTATGACACAGGCACACCAATTGCCGATTCAAAAGTTGTAGTTCAGGGAACTGATGGGTCTTCATACGAGATCATGACCGATGGAAACGGTGGGTTCTCACTTTGTGACGGACAAATTATTGCGGAGACCAACTACTCAGTTGACGTTTCAAAAGAGGGCTATATCGGAACGGGTGACCAGTTCTCAACTGTTGGTCTTACCGAGTCTACTACGTTTGCACGTGAGTACTTCCTGCAGCCAATCATCCTCAATACAGAGTATGAATTGCCTTTGGTACTGTATCCATTCGACAAAGCAGAACTGTTGATCAACGACGAGGTAAATTCTGCCGACTCTTTGAATTATCTGTATGATATCCTCGTGCGTAACCCAACCTTCGTGATCCAGCTTGAAGCACACACGGATACACGTGGTAAGGCGGACTATAACCAGAACCTTTCTCAGCGTCGTGCAGAGACTTGTGTGAACTACCTCATTTCTAAAGGTATTCACCCACTGCGTATGAAGCCGGTAGGTATGGGTGAGTCGCAGCCAATTATCAAAGACAAGGAAATTGAAGCTTTGGCCACCGAAGAAGAGCAGGAAAAAGCCCACCAGGTGAACCGTAGAACGATTTTCAAGATCATTGCATACGATTTTGTTGAGCCGGGAGACAACTAGAGTCTTACGGTAAAATCATAACTTTGAGGCCGTTCGATAGAAAATATCGAATGGCCTCTTTTCATAGTTGCTAACCCGAGTCCATTTGGGCTCGTCCCAACGCCCGTTCATGGAATCTCAAAAACCGGAAGCCACAGAATCACGCTATATGGCTCGCGGAGTATCCGCAGGTAAAGAAGATGTGCATTCAGCCATCAAGAACATTGACAAAGGACTCTTTCCAAAGGCTTTTTGCAAAATTGTTCCCGATACCCTCACCGGTAGCGAAGACCACTGTATTGTTATGCACGCCGATGGCGCCGGCACCAAATCGTCATTGGCCTACATGTACTGGAAAGAAACAGGGGACCTTTCCGTGTGGAAGGGCATTGCTCAAGATGCACTCATCATGAATATTGATGACCTTTTGTGCGTAGGGGCCACCAACAACATCTTGGTGTCATCAACCATTGGACGGAACAAACACCTGATCCCGGGAGAAGTCATTTCGGCGATTATTAATGGTACAGAGGAACTACTGGCAGATCTCAGAAAACACGGAATTGGTATTCAGTCTACCGGCGGAGAAACTGCTGATGTGGGCGACCTGGTGCGCACCATTATCGTGGATTCTACCGTGGTATGCCGCATGAGGAAAGATGAGGTCGTTGACAATGCAAATATTCAAGGTGGGGATGTGATTGTAGGATTTGCAAGTTTCGGACAGGCAAGCTATGAAACAGACTACAATGGTGGAATGGGAAGCAACGGACTTACCTCGGCTCGCCATGATGTATTTGCCCGCGATTTGGCCGATCGTTTTCCTGAAAGTTATGATGCGGCTACGCCGGCGGAGTATGTGTATTCGGGAAGTCGGGGTTTGACCGACAAGGTTGACGGAACGCCTATCGATGCCGGGAAATTGGTGCTTTCACCTACCCGCACCTATGCACCGCTCGTACGAAGAATGCTGGAGGCGGACCGAAGCAAGATTCACGGCATGGTTCATTGCAGTGGTGGGGCCCAGACAAAAGTGCTGCACTTTATCGATAATCTACATGTGATCAAGGATAACCTATTTGACACCCCTCCATTGTTCAAGTTGATCCAGCAAGAGTCGCAAACCTCGTGGAAGGAAATGTACAAGGTGTTTAACATGGGACATCGCCTGGAGGTGTACACCGATCGGGAAACCGCTCAGAAGTTCATTGAGATGGCGGCCGAATTCAATATTGAAGCACGGATTATTGGCCGATGCGAGTCGTTCAATGGTAAGCAGGTTACTATTGAATCCGAGCACGGCGTGTTTACATACGACAACTAAGATGAAGAGTCTCCTGGATAAATTGGCGGCAATCGCCGATCGCTACCACGAGGTGGGAAAGCAAATCGTGGATCCCGACATTATTTCTGATCAATCGCGGTATTCTAAACTCATGAAAGAATACAAGAGTTTGGAGAAGTATGATCAGACGTACAAAGAGTATAAACTGCTAATGGACAACATCAAGTCGTCCAGGGAAATGCTCAGTATTGAGGATGATCCGGAGATGAAGGAGATGGCCCGGGAAGAAATCGGGCTGCTCGAAGAGCAATGCGAGACGTTGGAGGAAGAGGTTAAGATCATGCTGATTCCCAAAGATCCGGAAGACACCAAAGACTGCATCGTCGAGATACGCGCCGGAACCGGTGGCGACGAAGCCAGTATCTTCGCAGGAGATTTGTTTCGGATGTACAGCCGGTACATTGATGACAAGGGTTGGACTATGGAAATAGCCAACGTGAATGAAGGTACGGTTGGCGGATTTAAAGAAGTAATCTTTTCCGTGTCGGGAGAAGAAGTATATGGCACCTTGAAATATGAATCGGGTGTCCACCGTGTGCAGCGTGTGCCGGCAACCGAATCTCAGGGCAGGGTTCACACTTCAGCAGCTACAGTAGCCGTAATGCCCGAGGCCGACGAGGTAGATGTGGAGCTTAATATGAGCGACATTAAAAAAGATACCTATCGTTCTTCCGGGGCGGGAGGACAGCACGTAAATAAAACAGAATCGGCAGTCAGGCTGACCCACTTGCCAACAGGGCTCGTTGTGGAATGTCAGGATGGTCGGTCGCAGCACAAGAACTTCGATAAAGCATTGTCGGTGATGCGATCCCGACTGTATGAAGCTGAGTTGGCCAAGAAGCAGGCGGAGCGTGCAGCTGAGCGGAAATCCCTGGTGTCTACAGGTGACCGGTCGGCCAAAATCCGAACATACAACTATCCGCAAGGACGGGTTACTGATCACCGTATCAACCTCACTTTGTACAATCTGCAGCAAATCATTGATGGCGATATCCAGGGAATTATTGACGCTCTGAAAGTGGCGGAGAACGCCGAGAAATTGAAAGCCGGACAAGAAAACTAGACGCATGACACGTGCAGAACTCATTCAACAAATCCACGCGAAGCAATCATTTCTATGTGTTGGATTGGACACCGACCTGGATAAGATTCCTGCACATTTGCTGGACTTCGAAGATCCGATCTATGAATTCAACAGGGCTATCGTTGAGGCAACAAGCCCTTTCACGATAGCATATAAGCCCAATATCGCCTTCTATGAGCGACTGGGCAGCAAAGGTTGGGATACCCTTAAAAAGACTCTTGAGATCATTCCTGACCATTGCTTCACCATAGCCGATGCTAAAAGGGGAGACATTGGCAATACCAGTAAATATTATGCCGATACGTTTTTCAAGTACATGGACTTCGATTCGGTTACCGTTGCACCCTACATGGGGGAAGACTCGGTGACTCCGTTTTTGGAGTATGACAACAAATGGGTAATTGTGCTAGGAGTAACTTCCAACAAAGGCGCCCTGGATTTTCAAATGTTGCCTGTTGAGGGCCGACCGTTATTCCATCACGTCATAGAGCGGAGCAGTTCCTGGGGTACAGCCAATAATATGATGTTTGTGGCAGGTGCCACGCGTGGAGAACTGCTGGCCCAGGTAAGAGAAATCGTCCCCGATCACTTTTTTCTCGTTCCCGGGGTAGGCGCCCAAGGTGGATCACTCGAAGAAGTAGTCCGGTTTGGAAAGAACGCAGATGTTGGTCTGCTGGTCAATAGTTCCAGAGGGATTATTTATGCCGATAAGGGTTTGGACTTCGCACGACATGCAGCCATTGAGGCGGAAAGACTTCAATCGGATATGAAGTCAGCCTTAAATGAATTAAATTTCAGACCTTAGGCTTTCGTTAATCTAGAGTGCATTTTGAATTTCTGCCTAGTGAGATACCAGCTTGTTTCTGTCGTTTTCCTATTCCTGTCTGTGATGGCCTCAGCTCAATATGAGGACTTCGATGGCCTGCATAGTAGTGGCATGATTGATCAATCCCTGCTATTATCAAGTAGGGAGAAGTATGAAAAGGAAATCCTGGAAGGTGACTTTACTTCACGTTCAAAAGAAGAGGTAGACGCGATGAAGGACTTCTATATCCGTTCCCATTATCTTATGGATCAGAATGTGGCAAATGGAACGCTTCTGATAAACGATGAAACGGGTATTTACCTCCAAAAACTGTTGGACCGTATTTTGGTGAATGATCCGGAATTGCGATCTCGAATATCCATCTATACAGCGCGAAGTCCGTTCGTGAACGCCTATGCAACCGATCAGGGGATCCTTATGGTGAACCTGGGATTGCTCAGTAAGGTCCGGAATGAAGCCGAGCTTGCATTTATTCTCTCGCATGAAATCGTCCATTTTGCCAAGGCGCACAACATCAGTTTGGTTCTTGAAGCAGTGAGCATCGAGAAAGAAGTAGAATACATGGGGCGCGGACATGCCAGCGAGAAATTATTTCGAAAGCATGCGTACAACCGCGCTTTGGAAACCGAAGCGGATCGATTGGGGCTTGAACGCTTTGTCAATTTGGGGTATAACCCAACCCATGCGTATGGGGCTTTTGATGCACTTGACAGCTCAACGTTTCCCTATACCTTTCGCTCGGTAGACTTGTACAGCTTCACACCCGAGACGTTTTATTACAAGGACAGCATTAGCGTTCTTATCCCTGAGGATGTGGTGTTGGAGGAAGATGAGGAACTCACAACACATCCCGGAACAGAAGAAAGGAAAAAGGCCGTTCTGGATTACTTCGAAAGTGAAATTCCAGACTCGGGATTTACCTATTTGCTTTCAGAGGAAGAGTTCAAGCATGTTCAAAACCTGGCTCGACTGGAGCTGACTCGCTATCTGAACACTGAAGGATATTATGTGACAGGCTTCTACCATGCGTACTGTATGTTGCAGGACATGCCTTCCAATGATTACATCCAAAAGGCTTTTGTAGAATCCCTGTACAAGCTTACCAAGGCTTACGTTGATGGGGCTTATCTGGACAATTTCAGCATTAATGATCAGGGAATTGAAGATCAGGTCGCTGATATTTTTCGCAGGCTGAAAAATTCAGAACTCCTGGTTCTGGCAATGCACAATGCCTTTCAAAGTCATCTTGAATTTCCGGAAGAACCCTACTTCAGGGATGTGTTCATTGATCTCATGTCCGATGTTATCGAGGATCGGGGATACGAAATCAAAGACACTACGGTATCGTTCACTTCCACCCGTGAATTTCAAGGCAAGACCTATCTCACCGACATGGCGTCTGATTCAACTTGGTTAAGCTTGTATGAAGTGGCGAAAGAAATATACTTCCAGAATGAGGACGATGCGATGAATTTCCATGAAGCGCGAATCCGAAGAAAACAGGTAGAAGCCGCTCTTCGCAAAGGCGTGGAAATCGATATTGATTCCATTCTCGTATTCAACCCGTTTTATTATCATGCCGACGCGACGTCAAATGACTTTCTGGACTATTTCACAAGCGAAGAGCGTCAGCAGTTTTTCGAACAGTCGATCAAAGATTTTGCGGCAGATTTTAATAAGTCCTATACACTGTTCGAATTACATGATCTCAGCCCTGAACAAACAGACAAGTTAAATGACCTTACACTCATCAGCGATTGGTTAGTCGATCGGGAAGTTATTCCGGGAAATCACTCAGTGAGTGTGTTTGATTCCTATATGGATTCGATCAGTACAAAGTACGATGCCAATTATCTGCTGACCATCGGTATGTACACCGAAAAATCTCCTTCTTGGGTGTTCTTTTCACATAGTGTACTCTTTATGGTACTCAATCCATTGGCGTATCCTGCTATAGTTTTTAACTCCCTACGACCACATTACAATACTTATTTCGTCTATTCCCTGATTGATGTGAGCGATCGTGAAGTGATTTTCGCTGAACAACGAAAAATTAAAAATGTGAAGAACAAGGATCAAATGATCAAGCAGCATTTGTATGATTTCTTCAGTTCAATCAGCCACTAGAATGGAGAACTTGAAATCAATTCACAATACATGGCCCGGAACATCCCGGGTAAATCCATTGGGAAATGTCCTTCATACGCTCATGATTAAAATCGTACAACGCACATTTATCGGGCTGTTGTGGGGTGTTCTGACATGTGGTGCGCTCTCAGTTTCGGGTCAAACGGGCTACCTTGGAAAAACGCATGCCCTATACATCTACAGCGATATTACGTCTTATGAACCCCTCTCCTTTGCTAAAACTCCCTGGTCTAAAAGGTTGGGAGCTGCCTTTGGAGTTTGCGTGTCCCGAAATTTGGAAGTGTCCTTTGGAGTGAACTATTTAAAGGGTGGTTTGTATCCTTCCCAGTATGGCATATACACCATACGTCAGCAGGTTTTACATGATCCTACCAATAATCTGACTGCCTACGGTGGTAAAGTCGGATTCCGGTTTTTTCGATATTCCACCGGTAGCATAGCTCCCATTGGAAGCTACATGGGAATGGAGTTTTCGGTAGATTACTATCAGGCTCGTGGTACGGATTATTATGAAGATAATTCCGGGAATTTATATGACCTGGAACTCGATTATCTAAAGGTTCAACCTTGGGTGAAGTTGGGTTGGCAAAACATCTTTGGGGAGCATTTCCTACTCGGCGGTGAATTGCGCTTGGGTACATATCCTATAATTTCTCTTCTGGGATCCGATCCACTGATGTACAGAAACTTCGATCGCTACGACACGCCAATTATTGAAACCATTCTCGATACGTTTTCCAACAATAGCTCTTTGAGGACTTTCGAGGCACGGCGGAATTTCATCGTTCCTGAAATCCATATGGCCATAATCTTTTAGTCGTTTTTCCTCATCCATGAAGAAAAGTCTACGCTTATAA
Organism: Flavobacteriales bacterium; assembly: GCA_020437755.1. Taxonomy (GTDB): domain Bacteria; phylum Bacteroidota; class Bacteroidia; order Flavobacteriales_D; family Sanyastnellaceae; genus JADFAK01. The sequence continues at coordinate 14,888 of JAGQVX010000047.1, read as the reverse complement.
AGTAGTTATGGCATTCGCCAAATGGTGTGCCGCCTAAGTTGCATCTTGTCCTCAACTATGAAAGAGGACTTCCTGCATTTTATGTGGCAGTATCAGCTGTTTACCAACTTGCCTATGTACACCAACACCGGGTCAGAAGTGCGTGTTCTGCACCCCGGATATCACAACCATAATTCCGGTCCGGATTTTCGGGAGGGTAAAATCCAAATTGGCGCGTTTGAATGGTTTGGCCCTGTGGAAATTCACGTCCGGTCGTCTGATTGGCTAAAGCACAAGCATCATACCGATCCCGCTTTCGGACATGTCATTCTCCATGTGGTCTATGAGAACGATCGTGAGATCTTTTTGCATCAACCGGGAGACTTGCCCGTGCTGGAGCTCAAACCCTACCTTCAGCCCGAATACAGGGAACGCTACCTGCAACTCATCGAAAATGCCCGCACCATGCCGTGTTCATCCCGACTTACTGAGATTTCCGAATTGCTTTGGACCAATTGGATGGATCGCCTTCTGGTTCAGCGTCTGGAACGCCGGTGTGCCGAATTGGACGCTCGTCTCATCAGGGCCAGGAACGATTGGGAAGAAGTAGCCTGGCAAGTGATTGTTACCGCATTTGGCATGAAAGTGAACAGGGAGGCTTTCGACCATTTGGGAAAGATCCTTCCCAGACTGCTCGTCCAACAAGTAGGTTCTGACCCGTTCCGCATGGAGGCCCTCTTATTTGGCATGTCCGGAATCCTTCCCCAATACTCCGACTCGAAATATGTACAGGGTTTGATCTCCGAATTTGAGTTTCTTCGGCATAAACATCAGCTTAGTCCTATGGCTTCCAAACTGTGGCACCGCCTCAGAATGAGACCGGGAGGGCTACCTGAAGTTCGCATAGCCCAGCTTGCCTCCGTAGCATCAAAAGGAACCGATTTTCTGAACCGGATTTTAGATTGTACCGATACAAAATCCCTCAAACAAGTATTCTCCGCACTCCCCTCCGAATATTGGAACACCCACTACGGATTTAAAGAAGATTCGAAATGTAAACCCAAACCTCTGGGGCAAACAGCACTTGATCATATCATTATAAACGCGTGCGTTCCTCTGGTCTATACTTATGGAAAAGCACGCGGATACGAAGGCTACTGTTCCTTGGCATTGCAGTGGCTGGATCAAGTAAAATCGGAACAAAATCAAATCACAGCTATGTGGAAGAAGATGGGACGGATTTCACGAAATGCCGGAGATTCGCAGGCCCTAATTGAACTAAAATCGCATTTTTGTGATCACAAAAAATGCCTATCTTGCATGGTAGGAGTAAAACTGTTGAAACAGAATTAATACAATGATCGACAAAGTTAAATACTTCCTCGAGTCACATATTTTTGGTGTGTGCGACTGGTGGGGACGGCGTCTGGGAATCAAGGCGTCGCGCGTCAGACTGGCATTCATTTATGTGTCGTTTATTGCGCTGGGATCACCATTGTTGGTGTACCTGATCATGGCGTTCATTCTAGAAAACAAAGAGTATTTCAAACACGCTCATCGCCGGACTACGGTTTGGGAAATCGAAGATTAGTGTATGCTCTTTTCGTTTAAGGCATTCTCCCGAATTTATTTCGCCCTTGTTATCCTTGGGATTATCCTCGTAGGCGGTAGTTTGGGATTTATGGTAATCGAGAAATATTCATTTTTCGATGCCTTCTACATGACCATTATCACGATATCTACCGTTGGCTTTCAGGAAGTGCACCAATTGTCAACTGAAGGCCGGATTTTTACATCCATCCTCATCATCACCAGCATCGGTGGGTTCGCATACGGGATATCCGCAATTACTACTTACTTTGTAGGTGGCGAGTACAGAAACATAATCCGAAAAGCTAAAGTGGAAAAAGACCTTTCAACCATACGTGACCATGTCATAGTGTGCGGCTATGGCCGCGTCGGACTGAAAGCCAGCGCCGATTTGAAGTACCTCGAAGAGCAGTTTATAGTCGTGGAAAAATCCGACGATAAACTAAAACTGTTGTACGAACAACCCGGAATGCTGGTGGTAGAGGGTGACGCAACTGTTGATCGAGACCTGTGCAAGGCCGGAATTGAACGTGCCAAGGCTATAATTACTACGCTGCCCAATGATGCCGATAACCTGTATGTGGTGCTCACCGCGCGCGAGCTGAATAGCAAGGTTACCATCATTTCAAGAGCTTCTAAAGCCGAGTCGGTCAAGAAGCTGAGAATAGCCGGAGCCAACAATGTAATCATGCCCGATAGTGTTGGTGGAGCACACATGGCCAGCCTGGTGGTAACTCCGGATGTTATGGATTTCCTCGATCATATTTCCGTCCAGGGAGTGGGCGATATCAATCTGGAAGAGGTCACATTCAAAGATCTGCCCGAGAATTTCCAGTTCAAAACGTTGGGAGAAATGCAAATTCGAAACCGAATAGGTGTGAACATCATCGGATTCAAAAGCGAAAATGGAGAGTATGTGATCAACCCGGGGCCGGATACTCAGATTTTGCCCAATTCCAAGTTCTTCGTACTTGGAAACAAGCATCAAATAAAACTCCTCAATCGTCTATTCGGGATCAATCCGCCGGGTTAGTTGCAATTTGCCTAAGCCCTCCATTGTTCACTATATTTACCGCCAACCTCAAAAATAGAACCTGCCAAAATGAAGAACTTTAAAGCCCTTTTGTTGCTACTCGGACTTGCGCTCGTCGCACCGCAAATTGCTCCTGCTCAGGATGCTGCAAGTGAACAAGAACGTACCCTTGATGATATTATCAATGACGCGATGACGCCGGTAACTGAAGCTTTGTCTGAAGTGATTTTTTACTCCATTCCTACCGGACAAAAAGCCCAAATCACAGAGAAGCAGGACAATGGGGAATTCTGGATTATGAACGAAATGGGATTGGCCGTGACTATGTCCGAAGACCATGTTCCATACGACGAGGTGTTCACCATCCAGCCTACGGGTGAAAAGAGTTTCGACGTGTTGTATGGATTGGACAACAATAAATCGGCTTCATTCCAGTACGGACAGGAAGTCAGTCTGCCCGAATATGAGGGTTTTACATTCAGTGTGACTTCTACCGGCAGCGATATGGCCGAGGCTTATCAGTTCACGCCTCAAAAGAAACAGATTCCGTTTGTGCTTATCTGGCTCATTGTAGGTGCATTGTTTTTTACGGTATTTATGAAGTTTGTGAATATCCGTGGCTTCAAGCATGCTCTGGACGTAGTGCGCGGTAAGTATGATGACCCCGATCATGAGGGTGAAGTGTCACACTTCCAAGCCCTTACGGCAGCTCTCTCGGGTACAGTGGGAGTGGGAAATATCGCCGGTGTGGCTCTTGCCATCTCTATGGGTGGTCCGGGTGCAACGTTCTGGATGATCCTGGCCGGATTGATTGGTATGTCCTCAAAATTCGTGGAATGTACCTTGGGGGTTAAGTACCGTAAAGTGAATGAGGATGGCTCGGTTTCGGGTGGTCCAATGTACTACCTTAAAAATGGACTGAAAAATCAAGGCAAAGGCGGACTCGGTAAGGTGCTCGCTGTGCTGTTTGCTATTGCGTGTATCGGCGGATCAATAGGCGGTGGTAATATGGTTCAGATCAATCAGGCTACTCAGCAGTTGATCGATGTAACCGGTGGTGAGACCAGCATGTTCTTTGAACGCGGTTGGGTTTTTGGCTTAATCATGGCGGTGGTTGTCGGACTTATTATTATCGGCGGAATCAAAAGTATTGCGCGGGTTACCGACAAGATTGTTCCCGGTATGGTTGCCATTTATATCGTGGCAGCGTTGATTGTGATTATTGCGAATATTGATCAATTGGGTTGGGCCTTCGGCCAAATATTCTCCGGAGCTTTTAGCCCTGAGGCTGTATTTGGTGGAGTAGTAGGAGTATTGATTCTCGGATTTCAGCGTGCGGCATTCTCGAATGAAGCGGGTATTGGTTCTGCATCCATTGCCCACAGTGCGGCAAAAACGGATGAGCCTATCAGCGAAGGAATTGTGGCATTGCTTGAGCCGTTTATCGACACGGTAGTGATCTGTACCATGACCGCAATTGTCATCATCATTACCAATTTTGGTGGATATGGAGCGGAGGCAACCTTCAACAGTGCGGCTACATTAGGAGGAATTTCATTGACTTCATCTGCCTTTGGTCAGGTAATCAGTTGGTTCCCCATCGTATTGTCTATTGCGGTTATTCTATTCGCGCTGTCAACAATGATTTCGTGGTCATACTACGGTCTCAAAGCCTGGACTTTCCTCTTTGGTGAAAGCAAAGGATCGAATATCGCGTACAAGGCTATTTTCTGTTTATTCATCGTCGTAGGTTCGGCCATGAGTCTGGGTTCAGTCTTCGCCTTTGGTGACGTCATGATCTTCGCCATGTGTTTCCCGAACGTTCTTGGCCTGTACTTCCTGGCTCCGGAAATCAAGAACGATCTCCAAAGCTACTTGTCACGGGTTAAGTCGGGCGAAATTAAGAAGTACAAGTAACCCATGGTTTCCGGTCGGTGGAAAGATTATCTGGCCTTTAACCGTCTGGAACGCACGGGCGCCGCGGTATTGCTGGTGTTTTGTTTAATTGCCGGCTGGCTTCGTGCACATTGGGATCAGTATTTTCCCTCCCATGAGTGGGAAATCACGGAAATCGTGCCCGATAAGTCGACGCAGATCGAGAATGATTATGCTGGCTGGGCGAATGAGGAAGAGGGTGCCGAAGTGCAGAACACGAGGCGTAAGGCAGCAGGTTCTGCATTTGGCGAATGCCTGAATTCCTTGATCAACGCAAATGACATAAGTCTCCAGATGTGGCAGGATATTGGGTTTAGCACCAAGCAAGCCCAGGCCATGATTAAATACCGAGATGCCATGGGCGGCTTCAAATCGCTGGCAGACCTGGAGCGATCCTTCCTGATGAATGCAGAACGCATCGATGCCCTCAAGCCCTGGTTGATTTTTCCGGAGAATCAGGAAACAATGGAACCGGCAACGCAAGCTCCCCATGAGATAAATCCTGTCGAGACATTGGTTCTTGAGTTGAACAATGCAGATTCAATTGCGTTGCTCAATGTGCGCGGAATTGGTCCGTTTTACGCCGGAAAAATTGTGGAATTGCGACGTAAACTAGGCGGATTTCACAGCCATGATCAACTCATGGAACTGTGGAAGATGGACGAGGAAAAATTGGAGGCTATTCGGGCTCAAACTACTATTGATCCGCAGTTGATACGAAAAATAAATGTGAATGAGGCCAGTGAGGATGCCTTGAAACAGCATCCCGAAATCAGCCGTCACGTCGCCCGACTGATCGTAAACTATCGCGCTCAGCATGGGAATTACCAGTCTATCGAAGATTTAAAGAAGCTGGATCTAATGACCAGCGAGTTGTATTTGAAGTTGGAGCCATATATCGAAGTTCAATGATTGAAGAAAGAATTCGGGCCACTGTGCGCGACGTACCTGATTTTCCAAAGCCCGGAATTGTGTTTAAAGACATCACGCCCGTATTGCTGGATGCAGCGCTTTGCAGGGAAATTTCGGCGTATTTGAAGGAATATTATAGCACAAGGCAAATAGATCTCGTGCTGGGTGTGGAAAGCCGAGGCTTCTTCTTTGGACTCCGGCTGGCCAACGATTTGAATGTTCCTTTTGCACCTGTTCGCAAGAAAGGAAAGTTACCCGCCAGCACAATAGGGGTGAAGTACGACCTCGAGTACGGTGAGGCCGAGATAGAAATGCACGACGATGTTGTAAAGCCAAGGATGAAAGTCCTTATTCATGATGATTTGCTCGCTACAGGTGGCACTGCGGAGGCAGCCGCCAAATTGGTTGAGATGCAAGGGGGGGAAGTAGTCGGCTTTGATTTTCTCGTGGAGCTTGGTTTCCTAAATGGCCGTGAGATACTGTCACCGTACTGTCAAAATATTCATAATTTAGCGGCCTGGAAATAGAGAGTCTGCGATTGAACATCTTCGCAGAAAGAGATTGACTGAACTGAAATGGATTTTAACAGAAGCGAGAATCACGAAATGATAGCGCAGATGGTGCGCGATTTTGCCGAAAAGGAAATACGTCCCAACGTGATGAAATGGGATGAAAGCCAGGTTTTTCCGGTGGAAGTATTTAAGAAGCTGGGTGAGCTGGGACTCATGGGCGTTTTGGTGCCACAGGAGTATGGCGGAAGCGGACTTGGATATTTTGAGTACATCACAATCATTGACGAGATTGCCCAGGTTTGTGGGTCCATAGGGCTTTCGGTAGCCGCCCATAATTCACTATGCACGGGTCACATTCTTCAATTTGGAAATGAAGAGCAAAAGCGGAAATACCTGCCAAAACTTGCTACTGCCGAATGGATTGGAGCTTGGGGTTTGACGGAGCAAGGGACCGGTTCTGATGCCGGAGGTATGGCCACTACAGCTGTATTGGATGGTGACCACTATGTCTTGAACGGATCGAAGAATTTCATAACCCATGCCATTTCGGGAGATGTGGCTGTGGTCATTGCCCGCACGGGCGAGAAAGGAGATTCACGTGGAATGACTGCCTTTATCATAGAAAAAGGTACCCCTGGATTTTCGGGAGGAAAGAAAGAAGATAAACTCGGTATGCGAGCATCGGAGACTGCTTGTCTGTTTTTCGACAATTGCCGTGTGCCGGTATCCAGTGTGCTGGGTGAAGTGGGCGAAGGGTTTATCCAGGCCATGAAAGTATTGGATGGAGGACGAATCTCGATCGGGGCGCTTGCATTGGGTATTGGTCGGGGTGCGTTAAAGGCCGCGGTAAAGTATGCCAAGGAACGCGAGCAATTCGGTCAGCCAATTGCTAACTTCCAGGCCATTGCTTTCAAGTTGGCCGATATGGAAACCGAGTTGCAGGCATCAGAATTACTGTTGCTCAATGCAGCCGATCTTAAGAACAAGGGTAAGAAGATGACCAAGATCAGCGCTATGGCGAAGTATTATGCTTCGGAAGCGGCGTGCAGAGCAGCCAATGAAGCAGTGCAGATATTTGGCGGATATGGATACACGAAAGAGTACCCGGCAGAGAAGTATTACCGTGATTGCAAGCTGTGCACGATTGGTGAAGGGACCTCAGAAATTCAGAAGCTTGTAATTTCTCGAGAGATTCTTCGCGATTAACACTTGCAGATTTGAAAGAACCTATTATCTTTGCACTCCTCAAACGAAGAATGTATGTTAGTTATACCTGTTAAAGAAGGCGAAAACATCGACCGTGCCCTGAAGAAGTTCAAGAAGAAGTTTGAAAGAACCGGCACTATGAAGCAGCTTAGAGCGCGCCAACAATTCACCAAGCCATCTATTGCGCGACGTGAAATGATCAAGAAGGCTGCGTACAAGCAACAAATGCAAAACGAAGAGTAGGGTAAAACCTAAAGAGTATAAGGAAAGGTGTAAATTTGTTAGATAGATTTACACCTTTTTTCATTGGACTCCATCGATCAATACCTTTCCTTCCTACAAAACGAAAAACGCTATTCGCCCCATACGCTTGAGGGATATCGTGGGGATTTGGAGCAATATTTTCAGTTTCAAGAGGAGCAATTCGAAACTACCGATCTGAAAGACGCTACCCACGCTATGGTCCGTTCGTGGGTAGTCAACTTGGTTGAACTCGATTTTCAACCCACATCTGTGCAGCGCAAGTTGTCTTCGCTGCGATCATTTTTCAAGTATCATCTAAGAGAAGGGACTGTAGTTACCAACCCGGTAAAAGGAGTTGTTGCACCAAGAAAGAAAAAGCGCCTTCCGGTGTTTGTGGATGAGTCGTGCATGGAGAAATTCAATTTTGATTTTTTTGAGGAAGATTTTGCGGGGATGCGCGACAAATTGATCGTAACCATTCTGTACGAAACGGGTATAAGAAAGGCCGAGCTCATCGGACTCCATGATGGCAGTCTGGATTTTGGGAAGAAACAAGTTAAAGTGTTGGGAAAAAGGAACAAGGAGCGGATAATACCTATTTCGGGCGGACTCATCGAAGATGTTAAGAAATACCAACTCCTCAGAAATGAGCAATTCGGAAGGCAAGAAGGAGCTTATTTGCTCGTTACCAATCAGGGAAACAAAATGTATCCGCGGTTTGTTTACAATAAGGTAAACCATTATCTTGGTCTGGTCACTACATTGAAGAAAAAAAGCCCACACATCTTGCGCCACACCTTCGCAACACATCTGCTCAACAACGGTGCCGATCTCAATGCGGTCAAGGAGCTTTTGGGACATGCGAGTTTGTCTTCGACGCAAGTATATACACACAATACCATCGAAAAGTTAAAGGATGTGCACCGAAAGGCGCATCCTAATGGATAAATTAATTTCAATTGCACATGCAAGTACAAGTTCAAAGCGTACATTTTGATGCAGACCAGAAATTGGTCGATTTCATCAAGGATAGAATTGAAAAGCTGCGTTCATTTCACACGCAGATATTAGGGAGTGAAGTAACCTTGAGATTGGACAAGGCAGACAATCGGGAAAACAAGGTTGCTGAGATCAAATTAATGGTTCCGGGAAAGGATCTGTTTGCGAAGAAGCAGAGCAAGTCATTTGAGGAAGCTACTGATAATGCGGTTGATGCATTGCGCAAGCAAATCGAGAAGCATAAGCAGAAGATTTCAGACCATTAAATTTGTAGGAAAACGGCAAGAAAATTTTTCACTTCTTGTTGGTGCATCCAAAAAGCTTTTTTACATTTGCACTCCCTTAGAAATGAGGGGGTGCTTTTTTTGACACAATAGTTCCTTTTTTCATGAATTTTTGCCGGTGTAGCTCAGTTGGCCAGAGCACGTGATTTGTAATCTCGGGGTCGGGGGTTCGAATCCCTCCACCGGCTCATTTTATCAGGTAAAGATATTCGGGGATACGCCGGAGTTGGAGAGCCGGGGCAGACTGTAAATCTGTTGTCTACGACTGAATAGGTTCGAATCCTATTATCCCCACTTATTTTTAGTTGATCTCAGGATCGTTGCCAGCGGTCCAGGTGAGAAAAGTATTTTAGCGGGAGTAGCTCAGCTGGCTAGAGCATCAGCCTTCCAAGCTGAGGGTCGCGGGTTCGAATCCCGTTTCCCGCTCAAGAAAAGAAAGACCTGACTGCCGGGGGCATGAGGCGCGAGAATCGGGATTCCCGGGTTGGGTTGGAGAGTAAGCCGATGTAGCTCAGGGGTAGAGCGTTTCCTTGGTAAGGAAGAGGTCATGGGTTCAATTCCCATCATTGGCTCTGGGGGTAATACCCTGAAATATATAGAGACACGTTGCTTTGTGAATCGAATGATTCAATAGCAATTGTGTTTTTGTGTATGTGAATTTGGAAGTAATTAATTTTTGGAAGTAAACATCAATTTTAAATTTTCTGGCTATGGCTAAAGCAACTTTTGACCGTTCGAAACCACACGTAAACATTGGTACTATCGGTCACGTAGACCATGGTAAAACGACCCTTACAGCTGCGATTACGCGAGTATTGGCAGGTGACGGTTTGGCAGATCAGATGGACTTTGATGCGATTGATAACGCACCTGAAGAAAAGGAACGCGGTATCACCATCAACTCGTCTCACGTTGAATACCAAACTGTTAACCGTCACTACGCGCACGTTGACTGTCCAGGTCACGCCGACTACGTTAAAAACATGGTAACGGGTGCTGCCCAGATGGATGGTGCTATCCTTGTTGTGGCTTCAACAGACGGTCCGATGCCACAGACCAGGGAACACATCCTCCTCGGACGTCAGGTAGGTGTTCCTCGTATTGTAGTATTTATGAACAAGGTTGACATGGTTGACGACGAGGAGCTTCTCGAGCTCGTTGAGATGGAAATCCGTGACCTCCTTTCATTCTACGAATACGATGGTGACAACACTCCTGTTGTTCGCGGTTCTGCACTTGGTGCATTGAATGGTGAAGAAAAGTGGGTTGCGACCGTTCGCGAACTCATGGATGCAGTTGACAGCTGGATCGAGATCCCACCACGTGACAACGAAAAGCCTTTCTTGATGTCTGTAGAAGACGTATTCTCGATCACTGGTCGTGGTACTGTTGCTACAGGTCGTATTGAGACTGGTGTGATTCACACAGGTGATGAAGTTGTTATCACAGGTATGCAGGAAGATGCATTGAAGTCAACTGTTACCGGTGTTGAGATGTTCCGTAAGATCCTCGACCGTGGTGAAGCTGGTGACAACGTTGGTCTTCTCCTCCGTGGTATCGACAAGAATGAGATTAAGCGTGGTATGGTTATCGCCAAGCCAGGTACAATCACTCCTCACACTAAGTTCAAGGCTGAGGTTTATATCTTGAAGAAAGAAGAAGGTGGACGTCACACTCCATTCCACAATAACTACCGTCCACAGTTCTACTTCCGTACGACTGACGTGACTGGTGTTATTCAGTTGGATGCTGGTCGTGAAATGGTTATGCCAGGCGACAACGTATCAATCTCAGTTGAGTTGATCGTTCCTGTTGCTATGGACAAAGGACTCCGTTTCGCGATTCGTGAAGGTGGCCGTACCGTTGGTGCTGGTCAGGTGACTGATATCGTAGAATAATACACACGAGCAACATAACATGAAGGTGATTTCTGGTGTCAGTAATCACCTTCATTTTCGTGTTTTAATAAACAGGTGTAGCTCAATTGGTAGAGTAGTGGTCTCCAAAACCATTGGTTGCAGGTTCGAGTCCTGCCACCTGTGCAAAAGCTGAATATAATGGCTGGTATCAAAACATATATTGAAGAATCGTACAACGAATTGGTTCATAAAGTAACATGGCCAAAGTGGAATGAGTTGCAGGAAAGTTCTGTTCTCGTTCTCGTTGCTTCGATTATGATTGCCTTGGTTGTCTTTGCGATGGATTTTGTATTCGGAGTGAACAATGCGGAGTGGAGCTGGGAAGGAATTCTTGGCATCCTGTATCGCCACGTTTTAGTTTCCTAAGTTGTACGCCGTCAAAAAAGACTCCACAATGGCTGATGTAGATAAAAAATGGTATGTCGTTCGCGCAGTGAGCGGGAAGGAAAAGAAGGTAAAGGAATACATCGAAAGCGAGATTTCAGCAATGGGTCTCGATGAGTTTGTATCTCAAGTGCTCATCCCAACGGAAAAGGTTTACCAGATCCGAAACGGAAAGAAAGTGAGCAAGGAACGAAACTTCTTCCCGGGCTATGTGCTTATCGAAGCAAGCCTCGTTGGTGAGGTTCCACACGTAATCAAAGGCGTACAGAACGTCATTGGTTTCCTGGGAGCTGAGAAACGAGGTGAACCCATTCCACTGCGTCAGTCGGAAGTCAACCGCATCCTCGGTAAAGTGGATGAACTGGCTGAAACCGATGAGGCAATCAATATCCCTTATATCGTTGGTGAAACGGTTAAGGTTATTGACGGACCATTCAATAATTTCCACGGTGTAATCGAGGAGATTAATGAAGAGAAGAAAAAGCTGAAGGTTATGGTAAAGATCTTCGGTCGTAAGACTCCACTGGAGCTTGGCTTCATGCAGGTGGAGAAAGAGAGTTAACCGGAATAAACGCGCTTTGTATGTTGTACATCGTTTTTTATAACAATGCTTCCCCTTGTACAGCATACCCCGAGCACACAATAAATAAATAAAATGGCGAAAGAAGTAGCTGGATTGATCAAACTGCAGATCAAAGGTGGTGCAGCGAATCCTTCCCCACCCGTAGGTCCCGCATTGGGTGCCAAAGGGGTGAACATCATGGAGTTCTGTAAGCAATACAATGCGAGAACTCAAGATAGGGCTGGAAAAGTGCTGCCGGTAGTAATTACCGTCTACAGTGATAAGTCGTTTGACTTCATCATTAAAACCGCCCCCGCCGCCGTTCAGTTGTTGGAAGCTGCCAAGCTTAAGTCTGGTAGCCCCGAATCCAACCGAAGGAAAGTGGGAAAAGTGACCTGGGATCAGGTTCGCGCGATTGCAGAAGACAAAATGGCCGATCTAAATGCTTTTACGGTCGAGTCTGCCATGTCAATGGTAGCCGGAACCGCAAGAAGTATGGGATTGACCATCCAAGGTGAACGCCCTTTTTAATGTGCAGATAACTGAATTACAATGGGAAGATTAACCAAGAACAGAAAGTCAGCCCTCGAAGCATACGATGCAGCGAAATTGTATACTTTGAGCGAAGCAACCGACGTGGTAAAGCAAATTAGCCGAACCAAGTTTGATGCAACTGTCGATATCGCTGTTCGCCTGGGAGTAGATCCCCGTAAAGCCAACCAAATGGTACGTGGCTCAGTTTCATTGCCTCATGGTACTGGTAAAGATGTACGTGTACTCGTACTTTGTACGCCAGACAAGGAGCAGGAAGCTAAAGATGCCGGTGCTGATTTCGTTGGTCTCGACGAGTATCTGGACAAAATCAAAGGCGGATGGACCGATGTGGATGTGATCATTACTACTCCAAACGTAATGGGAAAAGTGGGTGCTTTGGGTCGAATCCTCGGACCTCGAGGTTTGATGCCAAACCCTAAGACCGGAACCGTTACACTTGAAGTAGGAAAAGCTGTAGAAGCTACAAAGGCCGGTAAAATCGATTTCAAAGTTGATAAATACGGTATTATTCACGCTAGCGTAGGTAAAGTTTCATTCGAATCGAAGAAACTATACGACAACGCAGCTGAAGTTATCGATACTTTGGTAAAGATGAAGCCGGCGGCGGCCAAAGGGACTTATATCAAGAGTATTAGCTTGTCTAGTACTATGAGTCCTGGAGTAAGTGTTGAACCGAAGTCAATTTCGCAACCGGCGTAATGGCTAAAAGCTTATCGTAATGACTAGAGAAGAAAAAAACCAAATCATTGATGAGCTGAAAGTAACACTGAGTAATAGCAATGTCTTTTATCTCACTGATACGTCAGCTCTGGATGCTGAAGCCACAAGCACGCTAAGAAGAGAATGCTTCAAAAAGGATATTCAACTCAAAGTAGTGAAGAATACCTTGCTGAAAAAAGCTCTTGAGCAAATTGATGGTAAGGATTACTCCCCTCTGTATGAGGCCTTGAAAGGAAATACCTCGCTCATGTTTGCTGAGACAGGTAATGTTCCCGCCAAACTCATCAAGGAGTTCCGGAAAAAACACGAAAAGCCGCTGCTTAAAGCAGCTTATGTCGAAGAAGAGTGTTATGTGGGTGACGACAACCTGAACGCATTGTGCGATATCAAGTCGAAGAACGACCTGATCGCAGACGTGGTTCTGTTGCTCGAATCTCCAATCAAGAATGTTATCTCTGCCGTTCAATCGGGTCAGAACAACATCGCTGGATTGCTTAAGACACTCGAAGAACGTGCATCATAATTTTTAATTAAGTCAAAATTCTATCCAAAACATACTAAGATGGCGGATGTAAAACAAATGGCAGAAGAGTTGGTAAACCTTACTGTTAAAGAAGTAAAGGAACTTGCTGACATTCTCAAAGAAGAATACGGAATCGAGCCAGCTGCTGCTGCTGCAGTTGCTGTTGCCGCTCCAGCTGGAGGCGATGGCGCCGGTGCAGCTGAAGAGAAAACTGAGTTCAACGTAACCCTCAAGTCTGCGGGTGGTTCTAAATTGGCTGTTGTTAAGCTGGTTAAAGAACTTACCGGTCTCGGACTGAAAGAAGCGAAAGAACTCGTTGACGGTGCTCCAGGCGTAATCAAAGAAGGCGTTCAGAAAGATGAAGCCGAAGCTCTTAAATCTCAGCTCGAAGAAGCCGGCGCTGAAGTTGAGCTTTCATAAGGATAAAACAATTTTTAGCCTTAAATAAAGGTTTAGGCCTCCCCAATTTGGGGTAGGCCTAAACCATTTTCTGCAGCATGAAGCCGCAGATACCTTGCTTCTATTTTGTTGATCTTTAATTCTACAGGCCTTGGTAAATAATCAAATGACTGATCAAAGAATCAGCTTTGCGTCAACAAAGAACTTGTACGCTTATCCCGATTTCCTGGAAATTCAGCTGAAATCCTTTCAGGAATTCTTCCAACTCGAAACCAATCCCGACCACCGTCAGGAAGAAGGACTGTTCAAGGTGTTTAGCGAAAATTTCCCTATCACTGATACCCGAAACCAGTTCGTTCTCGAGTTCCTGGACTATTTCGTAGATCCCCCACGATACAGCATTACTGAATGTATCGAGCGTGGACTTACCTATTGCGTCCCACTCAAAGCAAAACTCAAACTCTACTGTACCGATCCGGAACACGAAGATTTTGAAACCATTGTACAGGATGTGTACCTCGGTACAATCCCTTACATGACACCACAAGGTTCTTTTGTGATCAATGGCGCAGAACGCGTTATCGTTTCACAGCTGCACCGCTCACCCGGTGTGTTCTTCGGTCAAAGCCGCCATGCCAATGGTACCAAGCTGTATTCAGCTCGTATCATCCCTTTCAAAGGGTCATGGATTGAATTTGCTACTGACATCAATAATGTCATGTACGCATACATCGACCGTAAAAAGAAATTACCCGTAACGACCTTGCTCCGTGCAATCGGTTACGAAAGCGATAAAGAGATCCTCGAGATTTTCGACCTCGCCGACGAAGTGAAGGTTTCGAAAGCTTCACTTAAGCGCTCAGTAGGTCGTAAACTGGCTGCCCGTGTATTGAAGTCATGGGTGGAAGACTTCGTAGATGAAGATACCGGTGAAGTGGTATCTATCGAACGTAACGAAGTGATCATCGATCGTGAAACCATTATCGAGAAAGAACACCTGGACGAAATCCTGGATTCCGGCACTAAGAATATTATCCTCCACAAGGAAAATATCAACGCTGCCGATTTCTCGATTATCTACAACACACTTCAAAAAGATACTTCAAACTCTGAGAAGGAAGCGGTTGAGCATA
>JAGQVX010000046.1 GCA_020437755.1 Flavobacteriales bacterium | reverse complement strand
TTTTGGAAGCGGACACGGTAATCCAGATCGGTATCGGGCAGTATGAAGTGCTCCTCAGAATAACCGGCCGGGAATACTTGTTTGTCGTTGGGGTCCCATGAGCAGATGGTCATCATGTGCTGCTCAACCTCACCGAAGGCCGAAATCTCGCCATCTTCCAAGGCATACACTGTTGCCGAATTATATAACATGACTCCCATAGCATTGAAATCCGGAGAAATTAAGATGATTGAAACTGAAGCCGTCTCTCCGGGATAGAGATTGGCATGGGACCAGTAAATGGTGTTACCTGAGACGCTATCTGTAGGCGTTATTTCGGTGTAGCCGACAAAGAATGCATCGTATTCGAATTGAATAATTGCATCTACCGGCTGATTGCCAATATTGGTAAAATAAATGTCATGCTCAACCGGAAATTCATTGCACGGATAACCATCAGAGGCGGGATATATGTTCACATCAATTCCAACAATAGCTTCATCATCGGCCAAACCAAAATGGAAACCCGGCGTTTCTTCCAGGGCAACTTGATCTATCACGTAGGATGTAGGGGTGGTGAAATCGGGAAATACCCCGCTTTCGACCAATGTGATTTCATATTCGCCGGGAGGTAACAAGCCAAATGAATAAAAGCCGTTTGCATCCGTCAAGACGGAAATGTTGCCCGGCGTTAAAACCACCGTCTGATTGGCAATTCCAAAATCCGGATCAACACCCTCATAGACACTGCTCAAATTACCATCATAAAACACATAGCCTGCGATGGCATATTCACAGGAACCATCGTCTTCGTTGGCCTGTGGATCAAAGTTGTATGCCCAAGGCACAATGCAGCCCGGATAAATGCAGCTACCGTCGTTGTAGCTCGCGTTGCTGTCATAATTGGGTGCATTGGGGTCGGTGCATCCCGGATTGCATTCTGGAATACCTACCATGATCCAAAATGAACTGGGGGCTCCTCCAAAGATTTGTCCCCCATAGACTCCGTCTAATAACCAGGAAATCTCACTATCAAAAGTGCCGCTTCCAACATTAAAAATGTAACAACCCGTAGGAAGACAAAGGAGTTCTATGGCTGTAGATCCTCCGCTGATGGTAGCATTGCTCATATCTCCGGAATCGAGGCTCACGCCATCAGTAGTGGTCAATTCCCAAGTGGCTCCATTCCATCCGTCACCAAAAGAGTCGTTCATGGTGAGTTGAACGATCATGTCATCGCAAGAGAATCCTACGCCTTCGTAGTCAGTTACTCCAAAGTTGTAGTTATCATCCTGCCCTAGCTCAACATCATCAAATTGATACATGGTTAATGTCGTTGCCAACGGGTATTCTGAAGTATTCACAAGACTCAAAGTGTAATTGCCCGGTGCAAGTGTTCCAAAATTGAAGTATCCGTTTTCATCAGTCACTTGGGTCAGGTTGCCCGGATTTAGGACAACCGTTTGTCCCTGCAAAGGCATATCATCACCGAAATCATCAAACCAATGGTTGACATTCCCATCATAAAAAACATACCCATCACATTCAAATATGCAAGAACCGTCGTTAACGTTGGCATTTGAGTCATAGTTAACAGCCCAAGAAACGGTGCAGCCCTCGTAGAGACAACTTCCATCGTTGAACGTGGCATCGCTGTTGTAATTCAATGCTTCGGGGTCGGTGCAACCTCCTCCGATGCAGCCTTCGGCATCAATACTAAAGGTGAATGTCCCGGCTCCTCCAACAACATCGCCGCCCGTCACTCCATCCAGAGTCCAGCCAATTTCACTGTCGAATGTGCCGCCACCCACATTAAATGTGTAGCAACCCGGAGTCAGACATAATAATTCATAAGCTATTGTTCCATAGTTGATTACGGCATTGCTCATGTTCCCAATTTGGACTGTTTCTCCAAAGGCATCGATCACCTCCCACAAGCCTCCATTCCATCCATCACCAAATGCATCCGTCAGCGTGAGTTCAACAATGGTTTCTTCGCATGTGAAGCCAATAACCTCATAATCAACTACGCCAAAATCATAACTGGGTGTGTTTCCCAGGCTATTCTCATCGAATGCATAACTCCCCCCTGTTGTTATGAAGGGGTACTCTGATGGGCCTTCGAAGGTGAGTTGATATTCACCCGCACCCAATTCTCCGAATGAATAGAATCCGTTTATATCCGTGATCGCAATCTGGTTCCCGGGATTAAGAATAACTGTAATACCTTCCAAACCCAAATCATCACCCATTTCATCAAACCAACCATTGATATTGCCGTCATAGAACACATGTCCATCACACTCGAAAATACACGAGCCGTCGTTCTCATTGGCACTCGAATCATAGTTGATCGCCCAGGGAATGATGCATCCGCCAAAAGTGCAGCTGCCATCGTCCAGTGTTGCTTCACTCTCATAATTCAATGCTGCAGGATCAGTGCACCCTGCGATACAACCCAAATCGCCAATGTAAAACTCAAACAAGCCTGCTGATCCCGCAAAGTCTCCCCCGGATATGCCATCCAGACCCCAGCTGATATCACTGTCGAAACTGCCGCCGCCTACCGACAACAGATAACAACCCTCACTAAGGCATAACATATCCATACCAAAGGTACCCTGGTCGCCTACAGGTGCGGTGTCCAGGTCTCCGGATCCCACACTTACACCTTCTGAATTGGCTACTGTCCAGGTAGCACCACTCCATCCGTCTCCGAAACTATCCATTGTATTGATAACAACAACGGTGTTGTCACAATTAAAGTCACAAGAGCCATCATCGAGCGACGCGTTGGGATTATAGTTGGAAGCAAGTGGATTGATGCATCCGGCATAGATACAGGACCCATCATCCTCGCTGGCTTGTGGATCATAGTTCACCGCCAGACTGTCGGTACAGCCCGGACAGAAATAGATGCATGAGTCATTGTCCGATGTTGCATTCGAATCGTAATTGCAAGCAGAACTATCCATACAGCCATAACAAGAATAATCGCACGCATTGGCATCCTCATCATAACCGGGATACAAATTGTAATTACATGCCAATGGATCCAGGCAGTTGCCCAATGGGTAATTCAACCCCATCGCGGAGCCATCAATAAGATCCCCCTCAGCTCCGGTAGCCACATATATCAGTTCTCCTCCCGACGCATCATTGTTGTCAAAAACCTGAACATTGATCTTGTAAATGAGTTGATCTGAAGAAGGTATGGTAATCTGAGCCAACAAAACCTTCAACGATGGGCCCACTCCAAAGCCATTATCATTGCACCCAAGCAAATCCATTGCATACCATCCTCCGTCATTCATCTCCAAATTACTCGTGTTCGGAGCACTGAATGTATCTTCTATGACCCATGGAGAGGGATTATCCGAAATATAAGCTGTCGGCATGCCGCAAGGAATCGGATCGCCGTTGAAATAAGTAGATCCCATCCATCCAATAGTGACAAAGGAGTCATAGCATACTGAAGGAACAAAGTCACACAGACTGGTATTCAACTCATCACCGGTTACTGCACCTGCTTCATCATTATAAATCGAATTCCCAACACTACCCAGAACAATCGGATGGCCTTCAAACGCCCACACCCCGCTGAAGAAGTCTTCAGAGTCTTCCAATTCAGCAAAAATATGATAGGTGGTATACCCCGGGATTCCGTCCACTGCATACACTTCAGGATACACCTGAACGAGTTGACTAAATCCGGAGATGCCAATCAACAAAGACCAGCAGCACAGAGATAAGCGGAACGATTTCATAGCAATTGTTTTAGTTAAGGTTCCCACATAAGGAACTGACAGACAGGCCAGAAGCCTGCCGAACCCCAACTAAAGTAGTAATAAATAAACAATTGCGAAAACCGATGCGGCTGTACCTTCTGCAAAAAAGGTCTACAACGGGATATTGCCGTGCTTCTTGCGTGGCAAATTATCCACCTTGTTTTCGAGCATTTTAAACGATTTGATCAGCTTTTCACGGGTTTGATGTGGCTTGATGACTTCATCTACATACCCTCTGGCAGCTGCATTGTATGGATTGGCAAAGAGTTCGGCATACTCCGCTTCTTTTTCCTTCCACTTCTCCTGAGGATTCTCAGCTTCTTTGATTTCCTTCTTGAATATAATCTCGGCGGCACCTTTGGCTCCCATTACCGCAATTTCGGCTGAAGGCCAGGCAAAGTTCATATCTGCCCCAATGTGTTTCGAATTCATTACATCGTAAGCACCACCGTACGCCTTTCGGGTGATAACCGTTATCCTTGGCACCGTTGCCTCACTGAATGCATACAGCAACTTCGCGCCATTTGAAATAATACCGTTCCATTCCTGGTCGGTTCCGGGTAAGAATCCCGGCACGTCTTCCAACACGAGCAATGGAATATTGAATGCGTCACAAAACCGAACGAAACGTGCGCCTTTGTTGCTTGAATGAATATCAAGTACTCCCGCGAGGAAGGCAGGTTGGTTGGCTACAATGCCTATGCTCTTTCCGGCCATACGGCCAAATCCCACTACAATATTCTCAGCGAAATCCTTGTGCACCTCCAAAAAGCTGCCTTCATCCACCAATTCCGAAATAACATCTTTAATGTCGTATGGAGTATTGGGATTCTCGGGAATAACTTTATCCAACTGAGCGCGCACTTCATTGCCCGCCGTATAGGCGACCGATGGAGCTTCTTCCTCGCAATTCTGCGGCATGTAGCTCAACAATGCTTTGATATTCTCAATGCAAGCAATTTCATTGGCACATGAGAAATGGGTCACGCCCGACTTCGAAGCGTGTGTGGATGCTCCCCCCAGTTCTTCGCTGCTCACTTCTTCATGGGTCACGGTTTTTACCACATTCGGACCCGTGACAAACATGTATGAAGATCCTTCCACCATCATGATAAAATCAGTGAGAGCGGGTGAATAAACCGCTCCTCCGGCACAAGGCCCCATGATGGCGCTCAACTGTGGAATCACACCGCTAGCGCGCACATTACGATAAAATATGTCGGCATACCCCCCCAATGAAACCACTCCTTCCTGAATTCGGGCACCCCCCGAGTCATTCAACCCAATAACCGGAGCACCATTCTGCATGGCGAGATCCATTACCCTGCAAATTTTTTGAGCATGTGCTTCCGCCAGCGAACCTCCCATTACGGTAAAATCCTGTGAAAACACATATACCAGTCTGCCGTGAACCGTTCCATATCCGGTTATAACACCGTCGCCCAGGAATTTGGTTTTATCCAATCCGAAATTGGTAGAACGGTGAGTCACCATCATGCCGATTTCTTCAAAGGAGCCTTCGTCGAGGAGAAAATGGACACGTTCGCGCGCCGTGAGTTTCCCTTTGGCATGCTGCGAATCAATTCGCTTTTGTCCCCCTCCCAATTGCGCTTCGGCAATTTTCTCGTCGAGAACCTTGAACTTATCAGACATGTTAAATCAGTTGTTGGATAAATACGGAACCCGGAAATTCAATTCCGCGGAACTTCCGGTTATGGACGCCTGAGTTAAGCCGCCATTTCGGGCTGACCTAAACTGCGCAGCATACGGGCGTGATTGGCCAATGCTCTGAAAAACCTGGGTTCCGAATAGTAAGGAACACCAAACTCACGGGCCGTCTGTTGCACGATCTTTGAAATCTCCGGATAATGCACGTGGCTGATGTTGGTAAACAAGTGGTGCTCCACCTGGTAGTTCAATCCGCCAATAAACCACGACATCAACTTATTGTTGGGTGCAAAGTTGGTAGTGGTTGACATTTGGTGCACAGCCCAGTTGCTGTCGATCAATCCTTTATCGTCGGGCATGGGGAATTCACATTCAGGCATAACGTGCGCCAATTGGAAAATCACACTCAACATTAAGCCGGTAACCAGGTGCATAATTATGAACCCGATGAGTGTTACCCAAAAAGGAGCTGCTGCGAAAATAATGGGCAACACCAGCAAATAGGCGTAGTAGAAGAGCTTCCATCCGGCCACTTGCCAAAACTCCTTGCGGAATTCCTTGGAGTTGCGAATCATGCCCTCTTCGCGAAAACGGAAAACGCTTTTAAAATCGCTGTATGTAATCCACATCAGGGTGAGCATCGAGTAAAAAATCCATGCATACCAGTGCTGAAAACGATGAATCTTACGCAGTGGCTGATGAGGGGAGAATCGCAAAATAAATGGGGCGTGGATATCATCATCCTGGCCATCCACATTGGTAAATGTGTGGTGAAGAACGTTGTGCTTCTTCTTCCACATCGATGCATTTCCTCCTACGATATCAATGGTGTGTTCCATTACCTTGTTAAGCCACTTGTAGCGCGACAACACACCGTGGTTGGCGTCGTGCATAATACTCAATCCTATACCGGCGGTTCCCAATCCCATAATACCCCACATGAGGAGCGACAGCCAGGTGCTGGTTACTGCCCCAAAGAGGACGAGGAAATAAGGAACCAGAAACAGGGCAAGCATAAATATGGTCTTGAACACCAGCTTGTAGTTTCCGTAGCGGGAAATATTGTTGCTTTCGAAATACTGATTCACGCGCGTACGCAGCGTATTGAAAAACTCCGCGTGCTGAGTGCGGGAAAATCGGGGTCGTGCTATCGCCATTCCAGATTTATTTGGTTTCGGCCCCAAAGCTAGCGAATCTGTGAGAATCTATGTCATGGAAAGATCACACAGTGAAAAAAGTGTTAAAATCTAATGCGTAGTTGCATCCTGAATTCGCTCTTGTCCTTGCCCTGGATTTCGTTGAGCCCCGAGCTGATGGAATCGCGGTGGGAGTAGTGCCAGCGAGAGTAACGCACCCACAAGTCAATCTTGCGGTACACCCGCCATTTGGCCATTATGTAAAAACGTGAACCTTCATCGTAGTATGCGGGAATGGACCAGCTATACAGCAAATCGTTCTCGTACGCATAGATGCGAGAGTTGTAACTCGGGGTGTTGAACAACGCATAGCGCAGCGCAAAACTCACCGGCCACTCAACCTTTTTTAACATAATATCCTGAAACAGCAGATAGCCATCTTCATGAACACCGGGCGCCTGATCGTAAGACGACCATTCGAGTCGGGTGCGTAGGGTAATGCTTTTACTGATGGGGTAGCGGGCATTGATGCGGGCGTTTTGACGAATGCGCGGACTCGTATAATCCATTACTGCGGCATCATCGGGTGCGTTATAGTCGCTTACTTTTCTGCGGTACCTCACATAGAACTCGCTATACCGCGTGGGCTTGAAGGTGATTTGTCCCAGTACATCGTAGCCCGATCCGGGTTTATCGCTTTGGTACTTCAGCCATGGAAACTTGAACTGATCCACATATCCGGTGAACACCCATCGGCGCGACATAGTGAATTCCATCCCAAAGTAGATGCCCGATTCATTATTCGTATTGCCACCCTCACCAAATCCATTGGACAGCAGGTTCTGGTACTCGCGCTGATAGTAGCGATGTATCACAGAAATGGACAGACGGGGATGCATGGCAATCAATGCCCCATTTAGCGTAGCCAAACCTCCTGAAGCACTGCGAGAAGTTTCTCCAAAGAGGTTGACGTTTCCTTTTACCCAGCCATAATCAACGCCAAATACCATGTTCTGATTCGAGTTGAAGTCAAACTGATTGTACAACTGCAAATTGCGCGATACATTGACATCGTACTGACTAAATAGCGCCGATGCTCCGATTTGTAGCGCGCGTGTGCGATACCGCAAATGGGCTCCCGCATGCGATTCCAAAATGGCGTCTTTGTCGGCCACCTCATTGGGAGTGCGGTGCAAGCCGGATTGCTGAAAAGAGGTAAGCGTGAGCATATCCTCACCCGTGAGGGTATCTTGGAGTACTTCCGTGTTGGCATCAATGCGCTTCCGGGAAACGAAGGCGGTGAGTTCCAGTTTGTCTCCTCCCACGGTAACCCCGGCTCCGCGCATAAAACGGTTCTCATCCACGGAAGTGTACGGGGTAAGTCCTCGCCCCGAGCGCTTGGCCTGCATGGCAAAGCTCGACTTGCCAAATGCCAGCCCACTCCACAACGACAATCCCTGTCCAAACTGTGCCTGAAAATCGCCCAACACCACCTTCTTAAGCCAGCCTTTGTCGGCGTAATACAAATGTCCTGAGTAGAAGTCGAATCCGTTTTTCTGCGTGCCTGTAAAGAACTCCTCGCCCGGATCCTTTTCGGCAGTGAATCCAACACTTAAGTTGTCACGGTACTTATAGCGATACCGCAAATACAAGCGATCGCTGCTGCCCAGGTACCGTCGGTTTTCATTGGCAGCCAATTCCTCCGGATCGATGTAGGAATACCCCGTTTGCTCCTCCAAAACCCGTGTCCAACGCAGAAACAAGTCGTGCTGCCCATCATTGATCAGATCCTTTGCGGTAATGAGCTTGATTTCCAGCGGTGGATTCACCGCTATGAACGGTTCAATATTGCGAATCGTGGGTAGGTCGAATCCCTCTATCGTTTGCAACTCATATTTGGACTGCATCTCGCCGTACTTGTCGATATGAGCGAGTAATGCCTGAATTTGGAATTCAGTAAGCAAATGCAGCCGTTCCAGGTCATCGAGCGTGGCCTGATTGAGGTTGAGAGGCTTGTCGTAGAAGGCCGACAAGTCATCAAACAAGGTGGTATAGTCGGCATCGTCCCCCTCCTCCAGGTTCTCGGCAATGGTCTCGATGCGCTGTTCAATGAGCGTAGTTTTATCGTCGTCTTGCGCCCGAACATGCACCCAACAAGAAAGCAGAAGTCCTATGATAAAGAACCTACTTGCCATGATACGCCAGCGCTAGTTGAGGAGAAAATCCCAATACTGAATGGTAGGCCGATGATATGTCCAATTCAAATTTCCCCAGTTTGACTCCCGCTCCGAAGTATGACTGGAAAGCACCGGTAGACACGCCGGCACGTAGTGCTATCAATTCGTGGATCCAGTATTCCGTGCCGATGCGAAGTTGTGGATCGTGGTTGACCGGTTTCCAGACGTCCGCCTCCAGAAAAAGCTTTTCGCTGAATGTATAGCGCGCACCGGCGCGAAGCAAAGCGGGCAATCGTTCATCTTCATAAGTATGCAACCGTGCCTGATTGGGATTATACACATGCGCCGAAAGGGTCACATGCTTTCCGGCGTCATACGACAGTCCGCCTTCAACGGTAAACACCGATTTTCGTCCATACCCTTCACCGATACGCACCGTTTGAGCATTAAACTGAACTCCCACACGTACATTCTCTCCCAGGATTCGGGCGTATGCCAGACTGTACTTTCCTTCGTTATAAAGGGAATAGCCAAACGATCGAATGGATCCGGCGAGGACTTGTTTTCCCAAAGGAACCGCCACGACAGCGCCGCCCGTTCCTAATTCAGGAATCATGAAGGCGTTGTTGTAAAACACCCCGGCCGAAACCCCTTTTATTTGGGCCAGTCCCGCCTGATTGTAATAAGCCGACCACAAATCGCCACCTGCCAGGGCTGCCGAAGCATAACCCTGAGGAGCCCCGCCATCCATTTGTGCGGATGCACCCGAAATACCCAATATCAGGGTCAAGCCAACAAAGAGAAAATTTTTCACGGGGTGAAAATACAAATTCAGTCTGCTATGTACGCACCTCCACCGTAAATACACCGTTAACAATGCGCGTCATGCATTTGACGCTAATCAGCCATGAATGCACCGAGTTACTGAACACCAGCGTGGTGCACGATGCGCTTCAGGTAGCAGGAGCATCATTTGCCGAATGGCACCTTTTTATAAGTGTTGTTGTTTTCTTCACGAATGCGCGTAAACACGCCGAAAAAATACAACCCAAAGAATATCATTCTACTTTCAAAAAAATACCTACCTTTGCCGTCCGTTTTTAAGGAGCTGTGGCAGCTTAAGAGTCCCAAACGTTGAGACTTGGCCCGCTTCGAAAAACATGCGGGTGTGGTGAAATTGGTAGACACGCTAGACTTAGGATCTAGTGCTTCGCGGCATGGGGGTTCGAGTCCCTCCACCCGCACAAAAAAAGAGGGATGGATTAACGAGGTTAGTCTATCCTTTCATTTTTATAGCCATTTGGCCTTGTGCCACCAAAAAGGAATTAAATACATCATTTAAAAACCAACAGACTTCCTTCAGGAGTTTGTATTCCGCAGCAAAGCTCAGATCATGGAAATTACGCAAAACAACATCGACAAGCTCAATGCAAAGCTCACCATTAAACTCGGCAAAGAGGATTACGATGCACGCTACAACGAAGCGCTGAAAACCGCGCGCAAAAGCATGTCGCTTCCCGGTTTCCGCCCGGGCCACGTACCCATGTCGCTGGTGAAAAAGAAGTATGGCGCAGCAGTGCTTGCTGAGGAATTGAACACGCTATTGAGCGATAAGATTAACGAGCACGTGCGTGAGAATAATCTCCATTTGCTCGGGCAACCTCTTCCGGTTGAAAAGAAAGGAGAGGGCGACTTTGAAAATCCAAGCGATTTCGAGTTTGAGTACGAAATGGGATTGGCGCCGGAATTTGATCTGAATCTGGACAAATTCAAGGTTACCTACCACACCATCAAGGTGGATGACAAGCTTGTAGACAAGCAAATTCAAGACATGGCCAAGCGTTACGGCCGCCTCACGGAGCCTGATGCCTCGGAAGATTCGGATTTGCTCATGACCACGTTGATTGAACTCGATGAAAACGACGAAATCAAGGAAGGCGGCATGATGAGCGATGCCACGGTTTCTATCGAATTCGTTGAAGACAAAAAGACCAAGAAGGCGCTGACCGGACTGAAAAAGAACGATGAAATCGTGGTAGATCCGCACAAGATTTCTAAAGGACACGATGACCTTGCGCGTATGCTCAACACAACTCATGAAGCCGTTCACCACATTCACACCAACTTCAAACTGCGCGTAAACGAGGTGAAGCGACTGATTCCTTCGGATATCAATCAGGAGTTGTTTGACAAGGTATTTGGCAAGGACGCGGTGAAGGATGAGGCGGAATTCCGCACACGCGTGCAGGACGATATGACCAATCACTTCAAAGGTGACGAAACCTGGTTGTTCAAGCGTGAAGCGAGCCGCGAATTGGTGGATGGCGTAAAAATGGAATTGCCCGATGAATTCCTGAAGCGCTGGATTCACGCTACCAATGAGAACCCGATCAATGATTCGGATTTGGATAAAGAGTATCCGGCATACGCCAAAGGGTTAAAATGGCAGTTGATCATGAACCGCATCCTCGACGAGCATCAGATTCGTGTGGAAAGCGAAGAAGTGATGAACCACGCCAAGGAAAACATCGCTAGTCAGTTTGCCCAGTACGGCATGCCTATTCCCGACGAAGAGCTCGAAAAGTACGCCGCCAATATGCTCCAAAACCAGGAAGAAGTGCGCAAGATTTTCGACCGATTGTACGAAGACAAGGTGATCGACAAGTGCCGCGAACTGATGAAGGTGAAAGACAAAGAAGTGGCTTACGACGACTTTGTTAAACTGGTCAACGAGCAGGAACACTAATCGCTTTCCCAACACCTAAACCGCGGATCAATATACGTTGATTCGTGAGGTTGTGCGGTCCATTATTTAAACCTGAAAACAGTGTGGTTTAGTCATTTTTTGCCATTCGGCAAATGAATGCCTACACTTACAAAGTTGTGCTTGCAGGTGCGTAATTAATTCCCATCTTTACACCTCCTACACAGCGAAGGATATGACAGATCGGATCAAACAGCACTTCCTTGAAGCACGCGACGTACTTCACCAGTTTCTCGAAGACGGGCAAGGTATTGAGCGTATTGCCGCTGCCGGACAACTCATGGTTGAGGCGTTGCAGGCAGATGGCAAAATCATCAGTTGCGGAAACGGAGGGTCGATGTGTGATGCCATGCATTTTGCTGAAGAGCTCACCGGGCGTTATCGCGACAACCGCCGGGCCGTAGGTGCCATTTCGATTTCTGATCCGTCGCACATGAGTTGTGTGGGCAACGACTATGGATTCGAATCGATCTTTTCACGTTACCTTGAAGGCGTTGGTCGCAATGGAGATGTGCTCTTGGCCATTAGCACAAGCGGCAATTCTGCAAATGTCATAAAGGCCGCAGAGGTTGCGCGTGAGAAGGGAATTCGTGTCGTGGGACTCACCGGAAAAGACGGGGGACGCCTCGCTCCGCTTTGTGACGTTGAAATCCGCATACCCTGGATGCATTACGCGGATCGCGTGCAGGAAATGCACATCAAGATCATCCACAGCCTGATCGACTATATTGAACAACATTTGCCTTAGTAGATCAATTTAACATGCTTGTAAAGACATATGGCGCGGCCGTTCTCGGGGTCGATGCCACCACCATTACCATGGAAGTAAACCTTGGTCAGGGAATCTCATACCTCATGGTAGGATTGCCCGATAATGCCGTGAAGGAAAGCCAGCAGCGCATAAAGTCGGCCATGGAAAATCTGGGCTTCAAATGGCCCCGCAAGGGAATTACCATCAACATGGCACCCGCCGACACCAAGAAAGAGGGCAGCGCCTACGACCTGCCCCTCGCTGTGGGTTTGCTGGCCGGCTCCGAGCAGGTGCTTGGCGAAGAACTGGAGGACTACCTCATTATGGGTGAGCTCTCGCTCGATGGAGATCTCAGACCTATAAAAGGTGTGTTGCCCATTGCTGTGCGGGCTAAAGATGAAGGCTACAAGGGGATCATCCTTCCCTCTTCCAATGCCCCGGAAGCTGCACTCGTAGATGGACTGGAAGTCCTGGGCGCAAGCAACCTTATGGAAGTTGTATTACACCTCAACCGCGAACAGCGTATAGCTCCTGAGCACATTGATATCGAGGCGCAGTTTCAGCAAAAACTCGAAGAAGCTACGGTCGATTTTCGCGATGTAAAAGGTCAGGAAAACATCAAGCGCGCCTTTGAGATCGCCGCCGCCGGAGGGCACAACATTATCCTGATCGGTCCACCCGGAGCCGGCAAAACCATGCTCGCCAAGCGCCTCAGCACTATTCTTCCCCCGCTCACTCTGGAGGAGGCTTTGGAAACCACCAAGATCCACTCCGTAGCCGGACGAATGCGTCAGCGCAATTCCCTCATTTCCACGCGCCCTTTCCAATCGCCCCACCACACCATTTCAGACGTAGCTCTCGTAGGTGGAGGAGGGTTTCCACAGCCCGGGGAAATCAGTCTGGCCCACAACGGCGTGCTTTTTCTCGACGAACTGCCCGAGTTCAAACGAACTGTATTGGAAGTCATGCGACAACCACTGGAAGATCGGATAGTAAGCATTTCCCGTGCACGTTTCTCCGTCGATTATCCGGCCAGCTTCATGTTGGTGGCTTCCATGAATCCCTGTCCGTGCGGCTTCTACAATCACCCCGAAAAAGACTGCGTATGCGCCCCGGGGGTGGTACAGAAGTATTTGAATAAAATCTCAGGCCCTCTCATGGATCGCATCGACATTCACGTCGAAGTCACTCCGGTAGGTTACGACGAACTCACAGCCAAGCGCAACGGCGAGCCCAGCTCGTCCATTCGCGAGCGCGTAGTTACCGCGCGCAACCTCCAGCGCGAGCGCTTTTCCGCCACTCCTCATTTGCACTGCAACGCCCAAATGGGCAGCGGAGAATTAAAGAAGATTTGTCAGATTGACGCTGCCGGAAACGAACTCCTCAAAAACGCCATGAATCGCCTCAACCTCTCCGCCCGGGCCTACGACCGTATCCTCAAAGTAGCCCGCACCATCGCCGACCTCGCCAACAGCCCCCACATAGCCCCTGAACACCTTTCAGAGGCGATTCAGTATAGGAGTTTGGATCGGGAGAATTGGGCCGGTTAATATAGTGCAAGTGCAAGAAGTTAGTGCAAGTGATTAGTGCAAGGTTTTAGTTATGAAAAATGAAAGTTCAAGTAAAAGAGGGTTGTTTGATTTTGAAAAGCTAATCGTTTATCAGAAGTCTTTAGAATTTTACTCAATCGTCCGATCTTTACGATTCTCTAAATCTATGGAAGACCAGGTAGATGCTAGACAATTGCATCGGGCAGCACTTTGATTCTGAATCTCGACCAAAAGATCAACAAAGGTCACTAGATCGAATTCAAAGTCACATTCCTCACCAAAACCTTGCACTTGCACTAATCACTTGCACTTGCACTAACTCCTTGCTCTTGCTCTAATCACTTGCTCTTGCTCTTAACTTTTTCAATACCGGAATTCGCCGATGGCAATTTCCAAAGAAGTGCAGTTTCGAATCTTAAAGGCAGCATCCGAAAAAGTGAAGAATCAATTCACCCCCTACTGCACTACAAATCGCTGCACTCCTGAAAGGGCTTGTTCCGAATTCCACAATAATACCTGATAAACGCCTGACTGCAGGTTAAGTGAAAGGTCATTCAAACCGGAAATGGGACGTGTTTGATACACCGTTCTGCCCGCTATGTCACGGATCTCCAGCAGGGCGTTGTTCGACATGGACGCTTCACCCAAATCGACAGTAAACGTGCCCTCATTGGGATTCGGGTAGATGACGATGCTTGCAGATTGCAATGGTGCTAAATCGCTCATATCAGTTACGATGTTCACGAGTACTTCCGTGGTACACGAGGCGGTATTGCCGTTGCTGTCGGTCACAGTCAACGTCACCGTGTGCCATCCTTCATCAGCATCACTAAATTCCGCCGGGCTCGCGGAGTAGTTTACGATGGCGCAATTGTCGGTACTGTTGTCATTCAGATATCCGGCAAGTACTTCCCCCGTTTCTCCTTCCTCAACTTCCAAGACCCATTGCGATACACAATCTGCAATCGGTGCTTCATCATCATCTACTACAATCGTGAATTGAGTAGACAAAGAAGTACCACACGCGTCAGATACAACCACATTGACATTACCTGCCGGTAAATTATTCACCTGATTATCTTGTGCCGACCCGCCATTCCATGTCCACTGATACGAGTACGGTGAGATTCCTCCATACATGAGGACAGAGGCGTTTCCATCGTCTTCTCCAAAACAGGAAACCGGGCCGAATGAAGAAGATGTTATCTCCATTGCTCCAATAACTTCCGAATTGATGGAGAGCTTGAAATCACCTTCAACCCCTCCATTTCCTTCAACCCGTATCTTATATACGCCCGGACAGAGATCCTTGACAATCGAATCATACCATCCCTCACCATAGGCCGCGATTGAACCGTCTTCATTATACAAGACCAAGTCACAATCGAAGTTGGTTTCAATGTGGTTGGTTGAAATCGTTACATGTGAATTTTGATTGATCTCAAACTGATACCATACGTCACGACTCAAATTTCCATCCGTATCCAGGTAAAACATATCGATTGCTCCATCTTCAACGTATCGATTGGAATTGTGGTCGGCCACCGTTTGACCGTTACCAACAGTTCCAAAATTCAGTGGACTTTCACTGTGATCTCCGGCTTCATATCTCCAGAGCAACCGATAGGACTGATCCCAATAGGTGGATTCATCAAATAACCATACGCCGGTCTCTCCCAAATCGCTGATCCAGGAACCGGCACGGTACTCCGAGCTTGGATAGATCAGTTTTTGCTGTGTGCCGCCTCCCGGCAGGATTCCATAACCGCCATACCAGTAGTCATCTACATCAGGTTGATAGGTACAAGGATCAAATCCGTCCTTTTCAAAAGCAGTAATCCATATCGACCATTCCACATCAAAACTCACCCCGTAAACGGTCCAATCATATGGAATTTGAGAAACAACGCAGGCTGAGGTGCACTCCCAGCCAAAGCACTGGGGATTTAGCCAGGCTGTCTCAGTAGACCAGAACTCGGAAACTATGGTTGGGTCACACCACCCGTCTTCATCCACATCGCCACCATAGTAACCGGAGTAAATGTCCAATTGAAAATTGATGTCGTTGTTGATCACGTCTGTAAATTGACCAAAACAGGTTGTGACAAGACCAAGGGTTGACAGAAAAACAAGTGGTAAAATTCGCTTCATGGTTTCAGATTTAAATTCTTCTGCAAATCTGAATTGATTGCCATTTGCGTTCAATCCCTATATCCAATGAATCCCGAGAATCAACGGTTGGAAAAATCATTAGATCCAATGATTTTTGAAGTCCATCGGGCATAACAACTCCATCCAAAAGAAAAAGCGGCCCCCCTTTCGGAAAGACCGCCTTTCAAGCTAAACGTTATGAAAACTAGTTATACGGAAGTTTCATTATTGTGCCACCACCAGCTGGTAAACGGCTTGCTGACCATCCTGTGAAAGGAGGTGAACAAAGTATTTACCTGCCTCAATGTCACTTGT
Organism: Flavobacteriales bacterium; assembly: GCA_020437755.1. Lineage (GTDB taxonomy): Bacteria > Bacteroidota > Bacteroidia > Flavobacteriales_D > Sanyastnellaceae > JADFAK01. The sequence goes on along the minus strand of JAGQVX010000046.1, from coordinate 7,914 downwards.
GCTTAAGTTCACAACTTGATCCTTCATCAACTCACCATACTGAGCCTGATGAACGATTTGTCCGGTTTCGGAATAAATCTGTAGAAGAACCGAGGAAGTAAATTCCCGGTTTACCACGAGCGTCGCTTCACTTCCCAAACGAACAGGGTTGGGGTAAAGGGTCAGCAATCCGGCCTCTTGTCCAATCTCATCAATAGTGGTCACGATGGTATTGATTGAAAAATGGTCTTCAACCAACATGTCCACTTGATCATTGCCTACATCATCGGTAAGGCCGCTGATCATTACGTCAATATCGTTCAACTCCACTTCAGGAGTGACGGTTACATCGTAAACTGCTATAAAGCTGGTAGCGTTCAACCATGAGGAGTTGTCTGAATCCAGTGTGATCCAGGCTGTAGGATCTTCATTGGGGAAGGTTATGACAGGCGTCAAATCGGTATCCATTTCCTCATCGAAAATGGCTACGATCGAAAACATCTGCGCTCCTTCATCATTTGCCTCAATCAAATAATCATTGGCTGAAAGCAGCAACAAGCCCGGATTCTTGGTGTCAATATCCAGTGCGCCTTCCAATGTGTATGATAGTTGTTCATTGCCCGCCGCGTCCGCAGCGAGGGTGAATTCAAAATCAACTTCATTCAATTCAATATTCTCATCGGTGATGTCGAACGAAACTTGATAATTGAACTCGTCACTCCACATTCCTGTTCCGGCAGCAACAGCCAATGAGCCCGAAGCATCGGGTCCCGGGAACGAAATGGTAGGTTCCTGAGCCGTGTCCATAGCTTCATTGAACATGGCCATAACCATGATTTGCGATCCGGCATTGGCGTCGGTGATAAGCTCCATATCCAGGCTCGACAACGTTACCATAGGATTCTCTGTATCCACCATGAACTGGTTATCATCCAGGAATACTTCCTGTTCATCTCCATCCGGGTTTTGAGCATCAGATACGCGAATCCAGATATTGTCCAGCGTTTCATTGGCGTCGGCAACATCAAAAACAAACTCCACGGCCATGTCACCATCGAGCCAGTTGATTTCAGCTACTGAAAGTGAATTGACCATTGGATTCATTTCCGGGAAATCAATTTCAGGGTACACTCCGGTATCCATAATCTGATCAAATGTGATGGTCATGACAAACGTACCGCTACCTGCATCTGAATCAGAAACAACAGGTGTTGAGTAGCTAATATCTTCTACACGAGGATATCCCGGTGCGAAGTGTGCCGTGGCATAGTCATAAATCTCAGGAGCCAAGGAAGCACCCAGCAATCGTCCACGAATGTCGTCTTGCGGAGGGTGAATTCCACCCCAGATTCTCGACAAGCTGCATTGATCGGAAGCATCAATGTACTTCGCCCACTGGAGTTCAATATTGGTGCTTGGACCTTCCTCAAATACAAGAAATTCATTTTGAGGACATTCAAATACGCCCATTCCACCCGGAAAATACTCATCTCCGGTCATCATGCCCATCAATTCAGCCGCACAACGAGAGAATGTTGAGTGTCCTGATATGTATCCGGCAAACGGAGGTGTTACGAAAGTAGCTCTTTGATAAGGCCACCAGTCCTCTGTGAGTATCCAGTCCACACCTGCCTGATCAACCGCAGGGTTGTCGATATAATGAGGTCCTTTCCATGCGTAGATTTTAATCTTACCTACATTCTCATCATTGGCACCTGCCAATGGATCTCCGGACATAACTGTCTCAATATGTCCTTCTATTAATGGAAGACCATTCGGGTGATAATTATCAGCACCCATATCGGTACATTGACCATTGTCACCCATCCATCGAATCGTACTTACCGGTCTTGGATAATCATGATATCCTTTATTGCTCCAAACACTGATGGCCACATCGTGCATACCACCACCCAATGTAAGATAGGCGCGCACGTCCCATTCCAATTCGCTCAAAACCTCGCCTTCTCCAGCCCATTGGTGGCTAAATGATTCGTGATCAGACACGTAGTTGAGAATAGTAAACCAGTGTCCGGGAGGTGTTTCCGAACTTGGTCCATCTGCCCAGAATTCAGCCAGAATACGCACGTAATCTCCTCGTGAAACAACCTGCTCCGCATAAGGCATTCCTGTGCTAGGGTTAACAGTGTAACCTGGATCAACGGCAATTCCACCATTGTACAAATCGTAGAATTCATCGTAATCTGCAAAGTCCGTAGGAAGATCTTCAAGGTTCAGTCCACCAATAGAATTCGGCGAAATGTCCCACATCACACCATCACTTTGATCGCACATTCCCGACCAGATAATGTTCATCACAAAACCCCACTTGTACATATCTTCCAGACCAGTCTGAACACCTTCCTCAATCAATGGTGGTTCTCCCACATTGTGCCAAACTTTATAGACCTCTCCATCGCGAATGAGGTACTCCAAATCATTTGAAGTCAGACTAAATGGATCCACTTCACCCCACTCAGGCCCCACTGCTGCCGGCGATCCGGTGATGGTGTCGTTGCCATTTTGATCAATGAAAGTGATGAATTCAAGCGGTTGCCAACGATTGGGATCCTGGATGGTCGGGTTTCCCGAGTCTTCCATGAACAATGCGTCATTCACAGGCGCATAAAACTGATTGGCATAATTACCCTCTTCGTTCGCTCCGTCCTGCAGTCCGTAGGCAATAACTTGCTCGGCAATGTAATTTCCCAATGCCGCCGGACCATCATGTGTGTAGTCGGTGGATGTGAAGCCGGTGTCATAGCCATGATCGGCCATTACCCCATTGCTCAACGACAACGCCACAGAGTATGCCGGAGATTGAGAAAATCGGTGGGTAAGCAATCGATACGCAGCGTAGCTGATTGCCATCTCTTGTGAACTTTCAATTTCTTCTGCCGGAGGCATGACTACCCCATCAAACGGAATATTGAATCCCCACAAATTGTTCCCCAAAAACACGGGAGCCGCCTCTTCATCATACACCGCCCACATGTCATACATGACAGCAGAAAGGTGATAAAGATTTCGCGAGTGAACCGTCGGACGGGAAACGTCGTGACGGATTGATTCAAGTAGCACTTCATTCCATTCTCGTGCTACGGATTGAGCTCTTGACACGTGTACCAATGTCAAAAGAGCCAGAAATGCCATTGCGCCGCGCAAAGCACTCCTCAGCGTAAAATAATTCATCTTACTGTTTAGTGTTAGTTAGAAAAAAACGGTTAGTTGCTATGTTCCACTCCCTCAAGTATCACATAAGTATCACAAACTTACGGCTATTTTCTAAAAAGGTGACGTTTTCCCCAGTAATTAAGTGGAATTAAATAGTACGGCTTATTATTAAAATGGTTCAAACTTCGGGTAATCAAGGAGTTACGCCCGAGGAAAAATCCAAAGAATTAACACGACAATAACGCCGAACGAGCCGAGCTCGGCAAGACATCTGATGTTCAAGCACCCGGAGTTGCGGCAAAACAAAACGGACTCCCAATGCATTTAGAACATCAGGAATCCGTTCAATTTCAATAAAGCAGGTTCAATTACCTCAAACCGGCATATTCGGAACTTCGCTGTGGCCAATATTGTACAGACGATTGGCCTCTTCTTCCTTATACGCTGTTACCTGAGCCAAAGCATCAGGAATTACGTCGCTGGAAATCACGATAAGCGAACCTTTCTGAGCGTTCTGTATAGCATGCTCAATGGCTTTCTTCTCCGAAGGAATGATGGTAACTTTCTTGTCTTTGTCAACCATGTGAACACCGGCAAGTAACATTTCAATGAGTTCTTCCTCGGATTTACCTCTCAGGTTTTTGTCCTGACGAATAATGATCTCATCAAACATCTCAGCGGCCAACTGACCGATGCCGTTGTTGTCTTCTTCCCTTCTGTCACCGATTCCCGCAATAATCCCGACCTTAGGATAGCCTTCCATCTTTTCGACCATATCTCCCAAAGCTTTGAGTCCGGCAGCATTGTGGGCATAGTCCAGCAGTACAGTGAAGTCTCTGAATTCAAACATGTTCAAGCGACCGGGCGTTTGAGCCGGACTCGGTACAAAGCTCTCCAGTGAAACTTTCAGATCTTCGATGCTGAGTCCTTGAGTATAACCGGCCAGAACCGCAGGAAGTACGTTCTGAATCATAAATGCAGCCCGCCCGCCATACGTGAGGGGAACATTCACGGCCTTGGTAATGCGCATTTTCCAGTCACCGCGACAAATGGTTATGTAGCCATTCTCGTAAATAGCCGACATTCCTCCCACTTTAGCCAATGCCCGGATATGGTCGTTGTTCTCGTCCATACTGAACAAGGCCACGTTGGCCGTAACGGCCTTACGCATGCCGTAAACCAAGGGATCATCTGCATTCAGAATAGCGTACCCTCCTTCGCGAACGGTTTCGGGAATGACCCCCTTCACCTTGGCTAATTGTTCTATGGTGTGAATTCCCTTTAATCCCAGGTGATCGGCGGCGACGTTGGTTACAATCCCGACATCGCACTTATGAAAGCCCAGTCCGGCGCGGAGAAGTCCCCCACGGGCACACTCCAATACGGCAAAATCGACTGTTGGATCCCGCAAGACAAACTCAGCACTTGCCGGTCCGGTGCAGTCTCCTTTCATCAGAAGTCGGTTTTGAATATACACCCCATCGGTTGTGGTGTAGCCCACTTTGCGTCCTTTCATTTTCATCATGTGAGCGATAAGGCGGGTTGTAGTGGTTTTTCCATTGGTACCTGTAACGGCCACGATGGGAATACGCGATTCCGTTCCGGGAGGGAAGAGCATATCAATGACATTAGCGGCCACGTTGCGCGGCAGTCCCTCACTTGGAGCCAGGTGCATCCTGAAACCGGGACCTGCATTAACTTCCAAAACAGCTCCCCCCGTATCCGGCAAGGGCTCCGAAATGTCGGTCGTCATAATGTCAATTCCACAGATATCCAGTCCGATGATGCGCGCAATGCGCTCAGCCATAAACACGTTAAAGGGGTGCACCACATCGGTAACATCAGTCGATGTTCCTCCTGTGCTCAAATTGGCTGTGTCTTTCAACTTCAACCATTCGCCATCGGCCAATACAGAGTCCAATGTATAACCGGCGTCCCGGATGCAGTCTTCCGTAATCCGATCGATGGTAATCTGCGTGAGTACCTTTTCGTGTCCATACCCTCTTCGAGGATCGGCATTGGTCCTGTCGATGAGTTGCTGAATGGTGCTCGTGCCATCACCTGTCACTCCGGCAGGAGTGCGTTTGGCGGCTGCCACCAACTTGTAATCGATGACGAGCAAACGATAATCTTCACCTGTAATGAACTTCTCAACGATCACCGACCGTGAAACTTCCTTGGCCGCATTGAATGCTTCCAAAGCTTCTTCCCAACTGTTGATATTGGTCGTAATTCCCCGTCCGTGATTGCCATTGATAGGTTTTATCACCAGCGGATACCCTACATAATCGACAGCCTCTTCCAGACCGCGCTCCGTGCGTATGATTTCACCTCGCGGTACAGGAACCTCAGCCTGCTCGAGCAAGTACTTGGTATCTTCTTTATCACATGCAATTTCAACAGCAATGCTGCTGGTCTGACTACTTACCGTAGCTTGAATACGCTTTTGGTTGTTGCCGTAGCCCAACTGACAAAGCGAGTATTTGTTGAGGCGAATCCAGGGGATATTTCGCGCAGCCGCTTCTTCGATAATGCTTCCTGTGCTTGGCCCCAGGCGCTCCGCTTCACGGATCTCCCGCATTTCCTGAATATCTTCGGCCAGGTCATACGCTTCTCCCGCCACGAGGGCCTCGGCAATACGCACAGCAGCACGCGCAGCATAGCGACCAACCTTTTCTTCCATATAGGCAAACACCACGTTGTAAACGCCTGTCTCACCATATCCGCGCGTTCTTCCGAATCCCACGTCCATGCCGGCAAGCGTTTGAATCTCCAGTGCGATATGTTCAATGACATGCCCCATCCAAGTGCCTTCTTCAACACGTTGAAAAAATCCGCCCGCCTCGCCTACCGAGCAACGATGACTGTACATGGATGGAAAAAGCTCCTTGAGTCGATCCAGGAACCCGGGAATGGTGTTGGTGGGACGCTCTTCCATATCCTCCAAATCCAAAACCATTACTATCAACTTATGTCGGCGCACAGACCAATAGTTGGGTCCGCGCATGGCGTTAATCTCTCTTATCTTCATGATTTCCTTACGTAAGGTTAATAAGTTCTCTTAAGGTGTACACCAAAGTACAGATTTCAAGCAGAAAATAAATTTAATTTTACCTGTTTAAAGTGAAAATGATGACAAACCACATGTCAGCGAAGGGCACCCTCATTCCAATTGGGGGAAATGAAGACAAGGGAATTGAAGAAAATGAGATGTATACCCTGGATTTTATCCAGGAAAGTATTCTGTCGCATGTGGTTCGCGAAAGTGGAGGTAAAAAAGCCAAAGTGGTTGTCATTCCTACGGCATCGAGCATTCCGGTTGAGGTGGCCGACAACTACATGAAAGCCTTTGACAAGTTGGGGTGCTCTGATATTCGCATTGTTGACATTCGAAAACGCAAACACAGCGAAATCTCTGAATACGTAAAGCACGTTGAAGAGGCCGATTTGGTGATGTTCTCCGGCGGTGATCAAAGTAGAATTGTCAAGTGTATCGAAGGCACACACCTTCACGAAATCCTGGCAAACCGCTACATGAACGAAAATTTCGTGATTGCCGGAACCAGCGCCGGAGCGATGGCCATGAGCCAGGAAATGATAGCGGGGGGAAGCAGCCAGGAATCCCTCATCAAAGGTGCGGTGAAAATGAGCAAAGGCATGGGTCTGCTGCCCGGCATCATAATCGATACCCATTTCATCCGTCGCGGTCGCTTTGGAAGGGTGGCTGAAGCACTGGCCATTTTCCCTAATCTGCTGGGTATTGGATTGGCTGAAGATACCGGACTGATCATCAAAAACCGTAATGAATTCAGGGTAATTGGATCGGGAATGGTGCTGGTGTTTGATCCTTCCCGACTTCTACACAACAAACACAACGACCTGCCCGAAGGCACGCCTATCTCGATGAGTAATCTGGTGGTCCATATCCTCGCCAACAGCGATTACTTCTCCATTTCCGATCGCAAGATTGAAATCGGAACGCTGGAAATGGGCTTGATCTGAGTTTCTATTGAGTCTGGTGCGCTCGCCTATCCGTAAATTGCCACCACATCCACGCCGGCACTGCTTTTGGCTGCGCGGTACATTCCTTCGGTATTGAATTCCATGGCGATAGCTCCATTGGCATCGACGGCTATAAGTCCGCCGTCGCCATCAATGGCGAGCAGGCGGTTTTGGACGACTTCACGCGCAGCTTCCTGCAAAGGCACACCTTTGAATTCCATCATGCTGCTCACATCATAAGCTACTACGCCACGAATGAAAAACTCACCACTTCCCGTGCACGAAACAGCGCACGTGGCATTGTTGGCATAGGTACCGGCGCCAATCATCGGACTGTCGCCCACTCGCCCAAATCGCTTGTTGGTCATGCCTCCTGTACTAGTAGCGGCGGCCAGATTCCCGGCTGAGTCCAAAGCAACCGCTCCTACAGTTCCGAATTTCTTTTCATCGAGCGGTGTATGGTCCAGCTGTACGCGGTCGCTGCTGCGCGCTTGTTGCCATTGGTTGTGTCGGAATTCGTCGTGAAAATAGGCTTCATCGGCTAGTTCTGCCCCTTGTTGGCGGGCAAATTCCATAGCACCTTCACCGGCTAAAAACACGTGTTCGCTGCGCTCCATGACCATACGAGCCAAACTGATGGGATTTCGAATGCCTTTAATGAGGCTGACGGCTCCGGCCATTCTGCCGTTTCCTTCCATAATGCTGGCGTCCATTTCATGCGTTCCGTCGTGGGTAAATACGGAGCCTTTTCCCGCGTTG
>JAGQVX010000045.1 GCA_020437755.1 Flavobacteriales bacterium | reverse complement strand
CCCTTTGGAGATTCCTCGGCGCTCGCCCTGTATGTATTGTGTGGGGAGGTGGCCCGCAACGTGAAAGTCGTGTTGAGCGGTGATGGAAGTGACGAGCTCTTTGCCGGATACCGGCGCCACGAAGCGCTAATGCGCATATTGGAACCGGGAGTCGCTGAGCAATTGGCTTCCTGGACCGGGAAAATCATCCCCGGGAATCCCGGAAGGGAAAGTACATTGGCCAACAAACTGCGCCAGGTGCAACGTTACGCTCGATTGTCGGAGTTGCGGGGAAGTGATTTATACAGTGGCGTCTCCCGCTTTGTTGATGAACAGGAACTCATGGGGATAGGAAAGGGTGTGAGTGAGCCACAATTTGGATATATAACGCCCCACTCCGGTCTGAAAGAGTTTTTAAGGCAGGATCAGGAGTTTATTTTACCCGGCGATATGCTGGTAAAGACCGATCGTATGAGCATGGCTCATGGGCTGGAAATTCGCACACCTTTTCTGGATCACCGTGTTGTGGAATGGGCCAGAGGCCGATCTTCAAATGCCCTTCGCAATAAGGCTCAAGGCAAGTTGCCCCTTCGAAGTGAATTTGGCCATTTGCTTCCGGCGGAAGTTTTTGACCGTCCCAAGCATGGATTTGAGATTCCACTGCAAAGCTGGCTTTCCGGACCATTGAAGACACAGGTTAGTGACGCCCTGGAGGAGGGGAGATTTGTGGCGTTACCCTTTATGTCCCCTTCTGCTATACGAAGTATTCGAACTGCCTATATAAAGGGTACTTTCAATCCATCGTTGATTTGGACGTTATATGTCCTGTCCGAATGGATGCATCGCAATCACCGGTAGTTATTCTTCAAGCTCAGCCAAGCCTTTCAGTACTTCATAGAGCGATAGTACAATAGCTTTGCGTGACTTTTCAGGATTGCCGGAGAGAAATTCGCGAACCTGCAGCGTTGCTTCAGTGAGTTTCACATCGTCGAGCGGTGCCGTGAGGTTTTCAACAATGGTCAGACATTCAAAAGCCTCCTCAAATGAGCCATTCATCGCAATAGCGCACAAGTCGATGATGTAGCTGTCGGGTGAGCCCCCACTGTTCCACACAAAAGAGAGGATGTCTTTTCGAACCGAAACATAGCGTTCATCCAACGCACAAGCCATCAATTCCTGGTCGGCCTGGGAGATTTTCAGTTCGTTGAGCATTTTAGCCACTTTCGTTTTTATGGAATCTTGAGGAGTCGAGAACCACAATTCAACCAGGGGGCGCACGAGCGTGAAGTTGCCAATGTCGTCGGCCTTGTTGAGAGCCTTTGCCACTACTTTTTCATCATTCGAGAACAAGTCGGATTTCAACTGTTCAAGTGCTTTTTTCTGTTGTGCGTTCTCAGCCATGGAATCAAATTGGGCTGCAAAATTAGGGTATTGTATTGGAATTGCTATCGGCCGAGCAGCTCTTTGAAGGCCAAAGAGAATTCGGAAAGCATCATGCCGGTGGCACCCCACACTACATGGTTTTCAATATCGAAGTAGTTTACTTCCAGTTTGGATTGGTACGTAGGTATGTAGAGCTCGGTAGATTTGATGATATGTGACTCAAACAATCTGTTTACGTCAAATTCAATAAGGGATTCCACTTCCCGACTATCCGGAATGAATTCCGGACGTTGTTCTGAGATTCCAACGAAAGGGGTTACAACGAAGTTGCTGGGAGGAATGTATACTTCCGACAGGTTTCCAACAATTTGGACGGTGTCCGGAATAATTCCCACTTCTTCCTGTGCCTCGCGAAGAGCAGTCTGACGTAAGTCGGTGTCGGCCGGTTCGCGCTTTCCTCCGGGGAAGGCAATTTGTCGGCTGTGCACCCCTTCATAGCCCGGTCTTTCGATTAACAGGGAGTTCCAGCGGTCTTGATGGGGGAAAAGCACGATGAGCACCGCGCTTTCGGTAGGGTTGCGGTTTTCACTTCGGGCTTGTTCGGGAGAAATTCGGCTGCGACTAAACATCCGCTGATGGGCTTCCTTGGTTGGCAACGGTTTGTTCAGAATTACCCGAGATTCCTGAATTAAATCAGACGTATTGATCAATTAGTTAAATTAAATTTGAGTCATTAAATCATAAACTGCCGGAAAGATAACGCTGAATGTCGGTCTACCATCTCCATAACCAATTGAATTTTCCCAATCCTGCGCATGCCGGGAAGGATGGGCTTTTGGCTATTGGCGGAGACCTGAGTTCTCACAGACTCATTGAAGCGTATCGGTCGGGGGTTTTTCCCTGGTTCAATCCTGGGGATCCCATCATGTGGTGGAGTCCCGATCCGCGATGTGTATTAAATACGTCAAAGGTCAAGATTTCGGCCAGCATGCGCAACGTCATGAATCGGCAGGTATATGAGGTGCGCATGGACGAGCAATTTGAAATGGTTATGCGGCATTGTATGTCGGTGAAACGCAAGCAACGCGGCACCTGGATTGGTGAGGAAATGATCCGCGCGTATGTTGACTTGCATCATCAGGGGCTGGCGCATTCGGTTGAGGTGTATTGCGCGGGTGAGCTGGTGGGTGGATTGTATGGTGTGAGTCTGGGCCGTATGTTTTTCGGCGAATCCATGTTTTCACACTCCAGCAACTCTTCAAAATTTGCCTTGATCATGTTGTGCAAGGCCCTTGAGACGAAAGGAGTGAGGTGGATTGATTGTCAGATGTACACCGAGCACCTGGCCAGTATGGGAGCCGAACTAATGAGCCGCCAATCGTTTCTTGAGTTGCTTTCAGACCATCTATCAGAAGCCGGACTCACCGGCAAGTGGGGGTGGGAGAGGGAACAACTAACCATCCATTCTTCAGGACATGCTTAAAGCCATTATAACATACTGGTTTAAGCGCAGTGGCTGGACGTTTTCGGGGAGTATTCCGAAACGTGTGAAGAAGTCGGTGTTTGTCGTTGCCCCTCATACGAGTCGTTATGATTTTCTGCTGGGCGTTGCCGTTTCGCACATTACGAAATTCCGTGTGCGTATTCTGGTCGACAAAAAATACTTTCGTTTTCCCTTCAAGGCCTTGCTCAATTCGTTGGGAGGTGAGGCTTATGATCCTGCTCATCCGAGGGAAACGGAATCGTACTGGGTGAACAAATTCAATGAACGGCAAAAATGTGCCGTAGTGTTCACCCCCGAGCAATCCCTGGCGCGCAATGACGACTGGGATACTTCCTTTTATGGAGTAGCGCAAAAAACGGAGTCCCCCATTGTATTGGTAGCCCTCGACTATCGAAAGAAGCAGGTCAAGTTTCACAGCATGTTCTATGTAACGGGCAACAAAGAGCGGGATCTTGACTTTATGCGCAACTGGTTTTCGACTTATGCAGGCAAGCATCCGGAACAAGGGGTGTACCGACTCTACCACAGTGTGGATGCTGTGCGTCATTCGCATGAATGACACGTTAATAAATTGTCAATAAAAGCTTGCTGGATTCCAAGGGTTACCGAGGTTCGTTTGATACTTTAGCCCAGTCAGAAGCGAAGCGATAAGCCTAGTTTATTCCTCTGAAAATTATTTGGATTTGGATTACTTCCCGAAAGGGTTGCGGGTGCGCTTTTGTCTAAACTTTTTACAGTATTCACATCTTAATCCCTTCTACTATGGATCAATACGATTACCTCATTTTGGATATCATTCAGGAGTACAAGGAGAACCACCACGAGCTCATTCGGTTGTCCAGCATTGAACAAACCTTTTGGAAACGTATTGAAGACGATGTGACACTGAGTGTAGGGCAAGCCAAGATAGGCGAACGTATCACCAATCTCTATCTCAAAGGATTGATTCAGAATAGAAGCGGTTATTCTCTCACTAAAAGAGGAAGGGAAGAGCTGGTGGAACAGTTGGTGTGAGTGTCACACAAAGAAAACATTTTCAAAGCCATGCCTCGTGTATGGCTTTTTTCGTGATCCATCGGTGCGTATAAAGTCAGGACTTATTATAGGTATAGGGCATTCGCCAAATGGTAAAGCACCGCTTCACGAAGTTTGCAATTTTAGCCGACTGACAAACACTGCTGCCGAAGTATGATTATTTTAGCACCCTGACATTTGCCGAATGGCGCCTTATCCAAATTGTAAGTACAATGAAACCATTAAGACTTTTCCTATTTCTTTCTATTTCCAGCGTGTGGATGGCCTGCGAGAATAAGCCTGAAACAACCCAAGAACCGCAAGCTGCCGCGGATGTGGCCGTGACAGGGGAGGAAGCTTTCAATATTTCCCGAACGGATATTTATACCCCCGTGCGACTGTACACCAATGTGGAGCTCCTCAAAGAAGAAGAACGTAAAATGATCCCTTTGCTTATCAAAGCAGCCCAGGTGATGGACGGCTTGTTTTGGAAAGAAGCCTACAGCGGCGACCGCGATGAATTCCTCGCCGGGATTACCGATGAGCGACTGAAACGATTTGCGAACATCAACTACGGCCCCTGGGATCGGCTTGACGACAATAAGCCGTTTATCGAAGGTGTGGGTGAGAAGCCTCTGGGAGCGAATTTCTATCCCGAAGACATGACAAAGGATGAATTTGACGGTTGGAAAAGTGATGTGAAGAAAAGTCTGTACACCATGGTGCGCCGAGATTCTACGGGCCATCTCAAGACCATATACTACCACAAGTACTTTGAAACTGAAGTGAAAGAAGCAGCAGGTTATTTGCGACAAGCAGCGGCCATCACAACCAACCCTACCTTAAAGTATTACCTGGATTTGCGCGCCGATGCATTGGAGACCGACCGTTATAATCCGAGTGATATTGCCTGGTTGGCACTGGAAGACAATGTGCTGGATATCGTAATCGGGCCCATTGAAAATTATGAAGATCACTTGTATGGCTACAAAGCCGCTCACGAGGCTTATGTATTGGTGAAGGATGTGGTATGGAGCCGCCGACTGGACAAGTATAAAGAGTTGTTGCCTCGCCTCCAGGCTGAATTGCCATGTGACACAAAATACAAGCAGGATGAGATTGGCGGCAACGCACAACTCAATGCTTACGATGTCATTTACTACGCAGGTGATTGCAACTCAGGAAGCAAAACAATTGCCGTGAATTTGCCCAACGACGAGCAGATACAACAGGAGTTTGGTACGCGCCGATCGCAATTGAAGAATGCCATGAAGGCCAAGTATGACAAGATTCTGTTGCCGATTGCCGACATGCTGATTGCCGATGATCAGCGTCAGCACATTACGTTTGATGCGTTTTTTGGCAATACCATGTTTCATGAAGTGGCTCATGGTTTGGGCATAAAGAATACGGTCAACGGCAAAGGAACCGTACGTGAATCGTTGAAGGACCAGGCGAGCGCCCTGGAAGAGGGAAAAGCCGATATTCTGGGATTGTGGATGGTTTACAAGCTGTATGAGTGGGGAGAGTTGGAAGATGGAGAATTGATGGACAACTACGTTACTTTCCTTGCGGGAATATTCCGCTCAGTGCGCTTTGGAGCGTCGAGTGCACATGGCAAAGCCAATATGTTGCGCTTCAACTATTTTAAGGAAAATGGTGCCTTCGAGAAAGATCCTGCTACCGGAAAGTATCGGGTGAACAAGGATAAGATGACAAAGGCCATGACCAGTTTGTCGGCGCTCATCCTCCAACTTCAGGGCGAAGGTGACTATGAAGGTGTGATTGCATTGATGGACGAAAAAGGCGCCATCTTCTCAGAACTCGCCAGCGACCTGGAAAGACTCAATGAAGGCGGAATTCCTGTTGACGTTGTGTTTGAACAAGGATTATCGGTTCTGGGTCTGGAGTAGTATACGAAAGAGCCTTTTGAACACGTTGAATGATCTCAGTTCCTCATGTGGTTAATCCGCGTGTGGAACTGAGATGAATTGCCGGCATAAGCCGGTGCGAAGCTTTCAAACCTGCACTATGAAACACGCATTACTTGTACTTTTTTTCGCTACGGTTGTTGGAGCAACCTCGGCTCAGGAAGGGAATGAATTTCCCGAACTTACCGGAGAAACTCTTCAGGAAACGACCTTTACGATTCCTGTTGATACCAAAGGGAAAATCACCATTATTGGAATGGCTTACAGTGCCAAAGCGGAATCCACGCTTAAAACCTGGTACACACCGATGCACGATAAATTCGTTCTCAAACGCGGCATTTTCGATGAGTTGTACGATGTGAATTTGTTCTTCATTCCCATGTACACCGATGTTAAGAAAGTGGCATACGACGCCACTTTGGAAAAACTAAAGGAAAGTAACCGAACCGACTTGTTTCCCTATATCCTTTTCTACAAAGGAGAGAAGGAGCCTTATGTGAGTGAGTTGGAAATGGACAACAAAAATTTACCGTATTTCTTTGTGCTCGACGAGAACGGCGTAGTGTTGTATGCTACACAGGGATTGTATTCTGAGGAGAAAATGGAGAAGATCGAGGAGATACTGGACAGCCGACTGGACTGAGTTATACGCCCTGCCGGTTACGCTTCTTCCTCCTGGTTCAATCCTTTGCGAATTCCTTCGGAATAGCCAAACAAGTTGTTGTCTTTGATGATGGTGTCCACGTAGGTCGGAACCATTTGTTCCCAGCCCGATTTTCCGCTTTTGATCATTTCCAGACAATCCTTTGAGAAAATGTCGAGGATGTCCTCATTATAATCTTCAATGTCGACCATTCGCCGATTGAAGATGAGGTAGTTGAACAAGGGTTTGAGACGCGGATGGATTGGTGTATTGGCAGAAGTGTAGAACTCTTCTTTTTCCGAATCCTTCCAGGGGTAGAGGTAGATCTTCAAATCGCGGCTGAACAGAATACCGAACGATTCCAGAATACCACCATTCAAATTACGGTAATACTTCTCATTGAATACCTCGAGCAAGTTGTTGATACCCATGATCAATCCCATTCGCTTCTTGGTATAGCGTGAGAAGTATTCTACGAGCTTGTAATATTCGGTGTAGTTGGAAATCAGAACCGTTTGCCCAAGACTGCACAGAATATCCGCGCGATCAAGGAAATCCTGCTCATCGATGTCGCCATCCGATTTCAGGTTGTTCAAGGTGATTTCAAAAAGCACCTGGATGTTGTCGGGAACTACGCGATGTTCTTGTTCAAACATCTTGTATCCCTTCATGATCATATCGATATTCACCTTGGTTACCGGACGGAAACTTCCCCGTATGGCCAGGATGTTCTTTTTATACAAGACATCAGCAGCCTGCAGGTTGCGTCCATCAGGAGAGAAGATCACGGCGTCGGTCATGCCGTTTTTCACCAGTTGCAAGCTGAGCAATCGGTTGTCAACATCGTCGAAATCCGGTCCGCTCATTTCAATCATGTCGATTTCGACCTGATCTCTTGAAAGATTGTCATACAGCGACAACAGCAGTTCTTTTGGATTATCCTGGAAGAAGTAGCAACCATAGAGCAGGTTCACTCCCATGACACCACACGACTCCTGCTGAAGACTTGCATCGTTTTCATGAAATCGAAGGTGGACGATGACCGTGTTCGGCTCGCGATTGGGTTTTGTTTGAAATTTAACCCCCATCCATCCATGACCTTGAATGGTCTTTTGGAAATTGATGGTTGCAATGGTATTGGCGTAGGTAAAGAAACACTTGGAAGGGTGGTCATCGCGGTCAAGTCGCTCCACAATCAGGTCGTACTCGTGGCGCAGCATGTTAACTACACGAGCCTTACACACGTAGCGACCCTTTGTTTCGCGGCCATAAATTGCATCGCTGAAGTCCTTGTCGTAGGCCGACATTGCTTTTGCAATCGTTCCTGAAGCGCCTCCCGAACGGAAAAAATGCCTTACTACTTCCTGGCCTGCCCCAATTTCCGCAAAGGTGCCATAGATGTCCTGATTCAAATTAATTCTCAGCGCCTTCTGTTTCGACGAGAGAATTACCCTTTCTTCGTTCAAGTTCCTGGTGTTATTGTTCCAAAGTAGCAAAATTAGTGGGTTTATCTGAGTTAATCCCCCCGTTTCCGGGTTTATCTTGTTAACCCATCTTTTTTCTGATTTGCCAATTGGATTACCTTTGTCGGTTCATGACTCAGAACCCTATTATCGTCAACCGATGCGCGTAACCTTTCTCGGTACCGGAACATCACAGGGAGTGCCTGTAATTGCCTGCAACTGCGAAGTATGCACTTCGAAGGATGTGCGCGATAATCGGCTGCGTACGTCTGTTTTGGTGGAAATTGAAGGGCAGCATTTTGTCGTTGACGCCGGACCTGATTTTCGTCAGCAAATGCTGCGTGAAGGGGTGGAGCAACTCAGCGCCGTGGTATTTACGCATGAACACAAGGACCACATATCAGGATTGGATGATGTCCGTGCATTTAACTACCGGCAAAAGATGGCTATGCCTGTGCTGGGATCGCACCGGGTGTATACCGCTTTGAAACGCGAGTATCATTATGCTTTTGGCGATAATACCTATCCGGGTGTGCCTCAGCTGGATTTCCGGGAGATTACCAACGATGCTTTTACACTTGGAGGCGTGCAGTGGCAACCTATTGAGGTATTGCACTACACATTACCGGTACACGGATTCCGCATAGGTGATTTTACATACATCACGGATGCCAAAACCATTGCTCCGGCTGAAATGGACAAAATACGAGGAAGCAAGGTTTTGGTTTTGAATGCCTTGCGAAAAGAACCTCACTTATCTCACTTCAATTTGCACGAAGCACTGGAAGTCATCGAAGAGATTAAACCCCAAAAGGCCTATCTCACCCACATCAGTCACTTGTTTGGAACACATGAAGAAATATCCCGACTTCTGCCTGATCACGTTGAGGTTGCCTACGATCGATTAACCTTTGAAATCTAATATGGGAAGTAAACTGCTATACTACCTTGTGATTCTACCTATTAGCCGGATGCCGTACTTCCTGCTCTATCGGGTTTCGGACTTTTTCTTCCTGGTGCTCTATTATGTAGTTCCTTATCGGAAAAAATTGGTTTACAAGAACATGATGGGCTGTTTTCCCGACGCTTCCGAGAAACGCATCAAGAGATGGAGGCGACAATTCTACCGGTATTTCTGTGACCTTGTGGTTGAAAGTCTTAAGAATTTCACCATTAGTAAACGCTCAGCCGCTAAGCGCGTTCAGGCAATCAATGTGGAGGTCATTAATCAGTATGCAGCACAAGGCAAAAGCGTGATACTCACCGGGGGACATTATACGAATTGGGAATTGTGGGCTGTTGCCGCGCCTCAGCATCTTGACCATGTGCCCGTGGGTATTTACAAACGCTTGAGCAATGCATTTTTCGATGAGCGCATGAGAGCATCACGAGGAAAGTTTGGAATGAAGTTGGTTCCAACGGCGGGAATTAAAGATGAATTCGAGAAACTAAATACCCAAAAATCCGCATTCATTTACGCCATCGATCAGTCGCCGGCGGATCCCAAGAAGTCCTACTGGACTACATTTCTGGGAAGGGAAACTGCTTGTTTCTATGGGGCAGAGAAATATGCACGTGAATACAATTTACCCGTGGTGTATGGCCGGGGTCAACGTGTAAGTCGCGGGCATTACACTATTGAGTATATTCTCATTACGGAATCACCCAATGATTTGCCGTATGGCGAGATACTTGAACGAGCCAACCGCTTGCTCGAAGACGACATCAATGCCGAGCCTCAGTTTTGGTTGTGGACGCACCGTCGATGGAAGCATCGCAGACCAGAAAACTTGCCCTTGCGATCAAAGCCCACAACATGACCGATCAATCCCACATTCCCCTCGCCGAACGCTTGCGACCGCAAAGTCTGGACGATTATATCGGACAGGAACACTTGGTGGGCGAGCAAAGTGTGCTCCGACGGGCAATCAAGTCGGGAAACATTCCGTCTATGATTTTTTGGGGACCTCCGGGAGTGGGAAAGACGACCCTGGCCAATATTATTTCCAACGAACTGAAACGGCCATTCTATACCTTGTCGGCGATCAACAGCGGTGTCAAGGATATTCGTGAGGTGATCGACAAGGTCAAGAATCAGGGGTTGTTTGGCGGAAATAGCGCCGTACTGTTTATTGATGAGATTCACCGTTTTTCCAAGGCGCAGCAGGATTCGCTACTAGGCGCTGTGGAAAAAGGCATTATTACCTTGATCGGCGCTACAACCGAAAACCCATCTTTTGAAGTGATTTCGGCTTTGCTTAGCAGATCACAAGTGTATGTCATGAAGCCCTTCACGGCCGAGCATATGCATCAGCTTATCGGCAGAGCCCTGGAAAGGGACGAACTACTCTCACAATACAAAGTGACCATTGAGGAAGATGAGGCCCTGCTTCGGTTGGGAGGCGGAGATGCACGACGCCTGCTCAATGTGCTCGATTTGGTAGTTCGATCGGGAGGGGAAAATGAGGTGGTCATTACCAATGACTATGTCCAGAGTATTGTGCAGGAGAATCTAGCTGTGTACGACAAGGGAGGCGAGATGCATTACGATATCATTTCGGCTTTTATCAAAAGCATCCGTGGTAGTGATCCCAATGCGGCCGTATATTATCTGGCTCGCATGGTAGAAGGAGGGGAGGATCCCAAGTTCATTGCACGGCGACTGCTCATTTTGGCCGCGGAGGATATCGGTTTGGCCAATCCCAATGCCCTGATGATGGCCAATGCAACATTCCAGGCAATCGAGCGGATCGGATGGCCGGAGGGAAGGATAGTTTTGTCGGAATGCGCCATTTATCTGGCGACAAGCGCCAAAAGTAATTCGGCCTACGCAGCAATAGGGGCCGCCCAGGCGAAAGTGCGCGAGACCGGAAATCTACCTGTGCCGCTGGAATTGCGCAATGCTCCCACGACATTAATGTCGGATTTGGGATATGGGAAGGGGTATAAGTACAGCCATGACTACGAGAATCATTTTTCCGGACAGGAGTACCTCCCCGACGAAGTTGCGGGCACGGCTTTTTACCATCCTGCAGCCAACAAGCGCGAAGCTTCTGTACTCGAATGGCTAAAGAAAGCCTGGGCGAAGTATGGTTATGGAAAGGGGTAGCGACAATTTTTTGATTTAGTAATTTCGGTTAGCCATCGCGGTCAGATGAAGAGTTTTGCAAAGTGGACATGGAAAGCCGGGCTGATGTTGGGGGGACTCATCTTGGGGTTGTACTTGGCAGGTCAGGTGAAAGTTGGAGTTTCGAGGTTGGCGGCGATAGTGCTTTTTGGTGCCATAGGACTTGGTTTCTTTTTCTATCTGATAGAAACCAAGTTCGTTCCTTTCAGGAGGAAACAGATTTTAAAGAAAGTGATAAAGGTGTTCGATGCCAGGGTCCTGTCAGATTCGCGGGCCGAATTTGGTGTTGGAGGCAATACGGTTATTGTTGATATCCATTTTGCTTTAAGTCTCAACACGTATTCTGTTCAGGGTGAAGTAATTTCTTTTCATGTCCCCAAAGATTCCGTAGATTCATTGGAGCTGCCGAAGCCGCTAACCCGTATTGAGGCTTCACTTGACCACATGCCTACGTACCGAATTTACCAAACCAATGGAATGGGTTTGAAGTTGGCAAAACGGAGGATTGATAGATGCTTCGCTGGAAATACCTGATTCTGGGCATCTTCTGTTTATTCCGGAGAACAAACTATTCCAAAGTACCCAAGGAATTGAAGCAAATCGGCAGTGTTGACCTGATTGTCGTGGTTGAAGTCCCCGGGACAATCGGAGCATACACTATCCGGACATTGATGGTTGAACTCCATTTCGTCGGTACATCCGTCTCCATCGGTATCGACATCCGTAGGGTCGTATCCATAATTGATTTCCAATAGGTCGGTGAGTCCATCACCGTCACTGTCTTGCTTTGTAGGGTCCGTGCCCAGGACAAGCTCATCGGAATCCAAAATTCCATCATCATCAAAATCGGAACACACATCGCCCAAACCATCTCCATTGAAGTCGGCCTGATCTGCGTTGGGTGTATCCGGACAATTATCGATACAATCGCTCACTCCGTCTCCGTCGGCGTCCAGATCTTCATCGATCAGACCATCGCAGTCGTTGTCGATCCCATCGCAAATTTCGGGCTGGGGGTCGCATGTGGCGTACAAACCAATCCAGGTGTCGCCCAGTCCGCCTTGATACACGTAGGTTTCCATGCCTACCGGATCTACATCGACGGTGCCTGAGAATGAACCGAATACAGCGTATTTATTGGTGCCAACGATAGATACGGAGTTACATCCTGATCCTGTTGTAGATTCGATGGCAAACAAGAATGGGCTTGTGGATGAATAATGAACCACGTATCCGTTGATTCCGGTGCCAAATGAGGTGAGGTTATTGGTTCCCGGTCCCGGGTTGAAATCAACTGTGCCCTGGAATGTCCCCACCGCGACGAACTCTCCGGGAGCAGTGAATTCTATGTCGGTTACGGACTCGCTATTGGCATTTCCGAGCAGAATATGATCGTTGTAATTCCCGTTGGTATCGTAGGAAATAATAGCAGCATCGGATGAACCATTTATAGTTGGAATGACCGAATTGGGAGAAGGATCGAGGTCGAAACTCTCGGAAAGACTGGCTCCAATGTAGATATCATTGTTGCTATCGATTTCTATTGTGGAGAGGGCATTCCATGCCGGCCCACCCATGCTGAACGACCACATCAATGAAAGGTCGGGAGCGTATTTCGCGACGAGGATATCTTTGGAACCATTGGAGGTATATAACTGAACGCCTGCACCCGGGTCGGCATCGATGTTGCCTTCATAGGAAACGGAGGCAATAATATTTCCATCATTGTCCTGACGGCATTGAGGAGACAGCGTATAAATACTTCCGGCCAGTTCGAAGTGTTCAACGTATTGACCACTGGCATCTACATGCGCAAAAACACACTGCAGGTTGCTCGAAGATGTATTGGCAGTTCCCACACCCGGATTCACGTCGTAGGTTCCGATGCTGAGAATTGAAAAGATGTACCCTCCATCATTCATTGGGGAAATCTTGTTGACTTCATTTCCAACGTAGGCCGAATCAGGATGAACAACGTAGACCCACTCCAGATTTCCATCGGTGTCGTACTTAGCCACAAAAGGGGCAGTGGTGAATACGGGAGATTCAATGTGTGTACCTGGTCCGGGGTCGAAATCAACAGCATCTTTAATGTTTCCGCTTACCAATATTCCGCCCTCTGCGGGAACATAGCCTGCCCGTGCAATTTCCACCTCAGCGCTACCTAGCGAAAAGGCCCACTGAAGCGTGCCATTTACATCGTATTTTGCAATAACAATATCTCCATCTCCCACTACCGTTACGTTTTGGGTTCCGCCCATGATGTCCATGTTGACATTGAATGAGCTGCTCGTGGCATAGCCCAGTGTTTGGATGAGGTAAACGTTCTCGGCGTCGTCCGAGCCAACATAGGTGGCAAAGTCGTTGTTGGGAGTTGCGAATGCTCCTGACCACTGCAGTTCTTGAGCAGCGATTTGAAGCGAAATGCATGACAAGAAAAGTACGATGAGTTGATTGAACGCTTTCATGTTTGGTTTTTTGGTCAGTACAAATAGCGTGAGAATCCATGGAGATCCATTCACCCAAACGGGTGAATTCGCATCTACTCTGACTTAATCACCGGAAAGGAAAAGTGTTCATTATCAGACCAAATCCTGAGAACATAGCTTCCGGCTTGCAGCTCACTGCAGTCCAAACGTTCAATCAGAACATTGTCGTGCGCCAGGAAGTGCCAGGCGGGAGTCGCTTCCCGGCCCAGCATGTCGAATAGCTGGATTCGTAGGTTGTTTGGTTCTTGTTGTCGCACAACAATTACCACTTCCTGTGAAAAGGGATTGGGAAACACCTCTGCCTCAAAAATAAACCCACCAGATGCGATGGGACGAAGCATTTGGAATGCTTCCCATAAATCCGGAATTCCGTAGCCCATGCTGTCGTTGGGCATGGAATACAAGTGAGCACTTCGCTTTACCTTGTCGATGATTTCCATATTGGACTTCTGAGGGAAGGCCTGCCATAGACAAGTAACCAGTCCGCACATAATGGGCGACGAAAAGCTCGTCCCATTGCCCGGGGTGAATGTTGAATCGGGGCGGGCTATGGTGCTTTGCAAGCCAATAGCCATGACATCAGGCTTGATTCGGCCGTCGCTCGTGGGACCAAAAGAGCTGAAAAAAGCATGATTTCCGCTGCGATCGACAGCTCCCACCGTCAGCACCGAATCGGCGTCGGCTGGCGCGGTAATGTAGTGCCATGCGTTACTGCCGCTATTTCCTGCGCTCGTCACCAACAGCATGCCCCGTGCGGCGGCCAGGTCGCTCGCAATGCTGATTCGAGCGGTATTGCCGTCCATGTCGGCATAGGTATGACTGGCCAGCGAATCTTCAAATGTACTGTAACCCAAAGACGTGTTGATGAGATCCACACCCACGCTATCGGCCCATTCTGCGGCTGCAATCCAATTATCTTCTTCGATTACATTTTCCTGGTCGGGATCTTCGGTTCGCAGCAGGTAATAGGATGCTTCATTGGCCGTTCCAATCAACGAATCGGGGACATAGCCTGCCATGGTGCTGAGCACCATCATTCCATGGTCGTGGGCATGGTATACGTAGTCATCGCCGTCCACAAAATCGTGTGTGCCGAGGATTCGGTCTTCGTTTCTCAATTTGGCGAATGCCGGAAGCTTGTCTACATTTCTAAATCCCGCATCCAACACGGCGACCTGCATGCCACGCCCCCGGAAACCCATTTCGTGAAGGATGTGTCCGCCATGGATTTTTACTTGCGCCTCTGAATCGCCATAGGCTGTTTCCGAAGTATAAGGCGTGCTGTCGGTAGAACGGTTTAAAGCTACTTCCCGAGAACCCGCGTAGGTTGTAACGCTCTTGATTTGAAGCACATGAGGCAGATTTGCGATCGACTCCAGAAGCGTGGAATCAGGGAGGTGTATGGTGATGGCGTTAAACCACTTACTGCGGTTGACCACGTAAATCTCCGGAGAGAGCGCCGTAACCTCATTGATGTACGTCTGATTGACCGGAAGATCCATGCTGTTGACGGCAATACCCATTCGCGCTCGTCGTTCCAACGCCCGATCCGAGAGAAACTGGCGCGGCTGGTCTATGCTATAAGGAGAGTTGGCTTTGTCGGTGAATTGGATCCAATACTTATCAGGCGCAGTTTGGGCATCCATTTGCCGAATGGCTCCTCCCAGTAAAAATGCCAGGAGTACTATTGAATATATCCGTAGTCTGTAATTACCCATTCCATGTCGACTCCTTCGAGAATCAAGTTTTGATACGTGAGATCCATGAACTTCTTATACACTAAGCCGACCCCTTTTGCATAAATCTCACTAGCGATTTCCTGATCCAGCAAGTTGATGTTGTAACGTTGATCGACCGTGACGGTTGACGAAAAGGAGAATCCGTTGATGTTTTTTGCCGTGTTGTACCCTTCGTAATGATACATCCAAGGTGTATAGGTGTTGTAGCCATTTCCGTCCCATTCCGGTTCGGTATCGATAGGGAAGACCATGCGAACGAAGCGCACATTTTCTTCCACCCTTTCGCCTGAGGTAGAGGTACGCTTCTGCACCCACACATCGGTGAGCGTCCAATCATCCGAAGGGTCAAACTTTTTGTAACGATGCAGGCGGATGGCCAGATGGCCCTGGAGATCCACGAATTCATTGACCAACTCTTCACGCAGCATAAAGTGTAGCGTATCGTTGGTAATGCCATAATGAATGGAGTCTACCTCGTACTCGATATAGGTACCTACTTTGTTGGGGAAATAGTCGTACCCTAAATCGATTGGTAAGCCATCCTTTTCCTTTTTGCACCCCGCAAGAGCCACAATACCTATGAGAAAGATGCCTGCAGGAATAATCCCTTTTTGTTTAATGCGTAGAAACCAATTCACCATTTGAATAATTCTCTGTTTTCAGCAGACGGCCATCTTCACTGTAGTAGAAGACCTCACCTTCAAGCTGACCTTTAGCATAGTCACCTTCACGGGAAATTTGTGTACCCGTGAGTTTTTCAATGAACTCCATCTCCACACCGGTCTGTCCCGGACGTGGTTCCCGCGTCCATTCCCCTTTGTCGTACCACTCGGTAAAAGGTCCGTCCTTCACCCCATCGGCATAGGAGTACTCCGACTTGGGGATACCGCTGGCGTAGTGGTCTATAAAGGTACCATTTTCCCGCTTTTCTTTCACTTTTTTTCCTTCGCGGTACAGGATATTGAGTTCAGGACGCCCGTCCGAATGGAATGTAAGCCAGGTGCCTTCCTGCAATCCGTTTTTAAAATTACCTTCCGCAAGCTTAGCACCATTGGGGTGGTAATGAGTCACTTTACCCTCGAAGTTGCCATCGACGTACATGCCTTCGGCCTTGATGCGTTGCGACTCATACCATTCCTTCCAAGGGCCATCGAGAACCCCATTTTTATAGTTTTCTTCCTTGCATGGCTTTCCGGAAGCATAGTAGGTGCGGTGCAAACCGTTTTCGCCATCCGACTTAAATTCCTGCGTGTATTGCAATTGTCCTTGCTCGTCGTAGAACTTCCACTCGCCTGTTTTTTGCTGGTTCAAATACGCCCCTTCCGACATTTTTCGTCCGTTGAGGTGGTAATTGACAGCGGCTACATCCGACGGAGAAGTGCCGAACGTATGGGTAGACATTAGGGCACCGGGCTTTTCCAGGTAATAGTAATACATAGTGGTAGCCGGCTTGGGCTTGCCACCCACGAATTCAGCTACGTAGTAGATCTTTCCGTTTTGATACGTTCGGTAGTGCAAGCCATCGGGCTTGGGTTTTTCCTGGTAGTTAAGGAAGTAATCCACGTTCTCTTCTCCCTCGGGAGGCCACGGATATTGGGCAGAAGAGGGAGCAGCGATCAGAAGAGCAAACAGCAGAGAAGCAGTAATTTTCCAGATTGGTTTCATGCGGTTTAAAATTAACAATTGACATGACTACAACGTCATGCGACGGGGAATATTTACTAACTCCCGATTGGCAAAAGTGGTGCCAGCAAAACAAGCTAACGTGAAAAGTTGGTAATTTCCATGGAAGCGACGCGGATTAACTGATAATCATCACCCCCGAACCGTTTTGCTTTCGTACTTTCGCAGTCGCAAAAGAACGCTCACAACACAAATTTTAATAATCGATGAAAGTTACTGTTGTAGGTGCAGGAAATGTAGGAGCAACCTGTGCCAATGTACTGGCCACGAGAGAAGTGGTGAATGAAGTAGTATTGTTGGATATCAAGGAAGGATTTGCCGAAGGCAAGGCTTTGGATATCTGGGAAACTGCACCCATTAACTTGTATGATACCCGCACAGTTGGATCTACCAACGACTACGCAAAGACTGCAGGGTCGGAAGTGGTTGTAATCACTTCAGGATTGCCAAGAAAACCGGGAATGAGCCGCGACGATTTGATCGCTACCAATGCCGGTATCGTAAAGACAGTTACTGATAACGTATTGAAGCATTCGCCAAATGCGATTTTGATCATCGTTTCGAATCCACTCGACGTAATGACGTACTGCGCGTACCTCACTGCGAAAGTTGATTCAAACAAGGTGTTTGGAATGGCAGGTGTATTGGATACTGCGCGTTATCGTGCATTCCTTGCTGAAGAATTGAATGTTTCTCCAAAGGACATTCAGGCCGTATTGATGGGTGGTCATGGTGATACGATGGTTCCACTTCCACGATACACTACTGTAGGTGGTATTCCGGTTACCGAAATGATCGACAATGACAAGCTTGATGCAATCGTTGAGCGCACCAAGAAAGGCGGTGGCGAAATCGTTAACCTGTTGGGTACATCGGCATGGTACGCTCCGGGAGCAGCAGCTGCGCAAATGGTTGAAGCGGTTGTTAAGGACCAAAAGCGCATTTTCCCTGTATGCGCATGGCTGACCGGTGAGTACGGATTGAGCAATATTTACCTGGGTGTTCCTGTAAAATTGGGCAAGAAAGGTATTGAGAAGATCATCGAACTTCAGTTGAACGACGATGAAATGGCTTTGCTCAAGGAATCAGCTGAGCACGTACGTGAAGTAATGGACGTTCTTGATAAGATGGACGTAGTTGGAGCATAATCCAACCCACATAAATGTATTGAAAACCACGTCTTCGGACGTGGTTTTTCATTTTTCGACACCTACTGATTCCAGCGACTGTGAAACCAATGCGTATACAGCAGGGTTCCACAACATCCTGTAGTGTCCCACCTGATCCAATTCAATGAGTTCAGCTTGTGGGTGTTGCTGCTGAATGGCGGCACTGTTGCTGAACGGTAGAATCTGATCGTGTTTGTCGTGGAGGAGGGTGAGGGCTTCGAATCGGGCAGCCGACAATCTACGAGCAACTGAGGCCTCTTCCAGGGGAGATTTGAGCAGGCCCTCGGCGCGGGAAACGACCAATTGATAGGCCTTTTCCGAAAGCCCGACAAATCGTTGAAATTCCCGGAAAATATCGGTGATTTCGTTTGGACTGGTTAGAAAAACCAACTGTAAGGCTTGTACCTTTAATTCGCTCAGCGCCAATGAAGTTACTGCCGAACCAAAGGAATGCGATACCACATGAAAGGGCCGATCGAGTTGGTTCATAAACACCTTCAAAGCCTCCTTACATTCGAGCAGATTGGTACGTTTGCCCGCATGTTTGCCATGTGCGGGCAAGTCCAGACAAAGCACGCGATAACCCTTTCCCGCCAGGTGTGAGGCGATACCGTACATACTTCCTGCATGTGATTCCCAACCGTGGACCAGAATTACGGTTTCTCCTTGAGGATTGCCCAGTTCGTAGCCGGGAATGTCCGACTCCGGCCGGCTCACCCTAAATAGTTTGGCCTCGTGGTACAGTCCCAATTCGCGTTCTCGCGGCGGTAATTGTCGCACGGTTTGAAAAAGTTCAAAGGCCAAGTCAGCTTCTCGCCGGGTTCCCAGTAGTCGTGTAGCTTTAATACGCAGTCGGAGGTAGGTCTGTATCCAGTTCATTGTCTTTATACCGCTTGGTATATTTTGAGTTAAAAAAAATCAGTTCATCCAGTGTCGATCAATATCCTGATCAATCCAATCCATCATATCGCACAGGTACTGCGGATCACCAAGCATGACGCTCGTGTAGTTTGCACCCTGGATATGGCTAAACAACAAAGCCCCCAACCGGTCTGGATTCAGATCAGCCCTGAACTCACCCTGCGTCTGTCCCTCCCTAATAATGGTGGCCAGGTTCGCTTGTAGTTTGCGGATTATAGACTTGATACGTTCATGCAGCACAGGCTGAAAATGGTTGGCATCCACGCCAATGTTCAATAATGGGCATCCGCCAAATGCATGAGTGGATTCATAGTATTCACGATAGAACTGCGTCATTACACGCAACTTCTGTCGGGGGGAGATTTCTGCATTCATTTTATACGACAAAGCTCCAATGACACGACGGATGCTGAAGTTGAAGGCCTCAATCGCGAGGTGTTCTTTGCTGTCGAAATTTCCGTAGATCGCTCCTTTGGTCAGACCGGTGGCACGCGTGATATCGGACATGGATGTGGCGGCATAGCCCATTCGGTTGAAAACAGGGGCCACGGTTTCAATGATAAACTGTGTGGTTATTTGGGCTTTGCCAGACATGGAGCAAAAGTACAATAAAATATACCGAACGGTATAAAAACGTGATATTTTATTTGGCGTATGCCAAAAACGCCTAATTTTTAAGGAGTTCATGCTATGTAGGTGGATGGATTGGCGTGTTTTTACGAAATTTGCATCCACATTTCCGAAAAGGGAGATGGGTACACGACCACACAACACAACACACATGTCGAAACCACTGGCAGAAATCATGGCCCCCGTAGGGTCGTACGAGTCGCTGCAAGCCGCTTTGGATGCGGGATGCAATTCGGTTTATTTCGGAATTGAGCAACTGAATATGCGCTCCCGATCTTCCATCAATTTCACGACAGAAGACCTCAGCAAGATTGTAGCGATGTGCAGCGAGCGCAACGTACGTACTTACCTTACCATCAATACCATTCTTTACGATCATGACATTCAGCTCATGCGTAAAATTGTGGATCAGGCGAAGGAAAGCGGGGTGAGCGCAATCATTGCATCGGATCATGCGGTGATGGCATACGCCAAATCGGTGGGTGTGCCGATTCATATTTCGACGCAGGCGAATGTGACGAATATTGAAACGGTGGAGTTCTACTCGGTTTTTGCCGATGTAATGGTGCTTTCGAGGGAATTGAGCCTGCGCCAGGTGGGGGATATTACACGTGAGATTGCGCGCAGAAACATCTGTGGCCCGTCGGGCAAACCGATTCGGATTGAGGTTTTTGTACATGGTGCTTTGTGCATGGCCGTTTCCGGTAAGTGTTATTTGAGTCTGCATTCCCACAATGCCTCTGCGAATCGAGGTGCTTGTATTCAGAACTGTCGGCGTAAGTATGTGGTGACCGACAAGGACGAAGGGGTCGAATTTGAGATCGACAACGAGTATATCATGAGTGCCAAGGATTTGAACACTATTGGTTTTCTGGATCAGGTAGTAGGAGCCGGTGTTTCGATTTTGAAGATTGAAGGTAGGGGTCGATCGGCCGACTACGTCGATGAAACCGTGCGCTGCTACCGGGAAGCTGTTGAAGCTATCGAAGAAGGCACGTTTACCCGTGAGAAGGTTGAACAATGGAATGAGCGACTGGCCACGGTCTACAATCGGGGCTTTTGGGATGGCTACTACCTGGGAAGAACCATGGGAGAGTGGAACGATTCGTACGGCTCCAAGGCTACGGTCAAGAAAATTTTCGTTGGTCGGGGAAAGAAGTACTTCAATAAGATTAAAGTTGGGGAATTCCTTTTGGAATCGGGCTCGCTGAAAGTGGGTGATAAGATTATGATTACCGGACCGACGACCGGAATTGTCAGGGCTGAAGTAGAAGAGATGCGTGTGGATGATCAACAAGTGGAGGAAGTAGGAAAAGGCGACCGTTTCTCGATTCCTGTGGCCGATGCTATTCGTCCGATGGATAAACTCTATAAACTGCTGGCCGACTGATGCCTCAGATTATCTTTTACCGAGAAAAGTGCATCGGATGCAATGCCTGCGTGGAAGCAGCCCCCGAACAGTGGAGGATGTCGCGCAAGGACGGGCGTTGTAATCTGATTGGAAGCTCGGAGAAAAAGGGAATCTACCGGTCGAAAATACAGGAAGAAGATCTTCCGGCCAATCGCATCGCCGAGCGCAACTGCCCGGTGAATATCATCAAGGTAAGCCCTTGACCTAGTGCACAGCTTATGAATG
Source organism: Flavobacteriales bacterium (assembly GCA_020437755.1). Classification (GTDB taxonomy): domain Bacteria; phylum Bacteroidota; class Bacteroidia; order Flavobacteriales_D; family Sanyastnellaceae; genus JADFAK01. The sequence continues at coordinate 3,635 of JAGQVX010000045.1, read as the reverse complement.
TCATGGAACGTCTATATCAGATTCTGGAGGAGGAGCAGATGTGGGACGGCGAAATCCTGTTGAAGCGACATGAGTATTTGTGTAGTGCCGGACAAGTTGAACCACGCTTGTTCTTTGTGAAGGAGGGCAGTCTGCGTGTATTTGTAACCCAACAAGAAGAAGAGCACACTATTCGATTGGGGTATCCTGGTTCGTTCCTGGCAGCTCTGGACTCGTTCATTGCGGGTCAACCAACGGGTTTTCATATTCAGGCCATTAAGAGTGCATCGTTGTATTTTATTGACGGTGAACGCTATCGGGCCTTTCTGCAAGAGGATGAGGAGCGTCGCCGATTGTGGCAGCAAGCCATGGAATTGCTGATTTTGCAGCAACTGGAACGGGAGTGCGATTTATTGATCGAGCCCCCGCGGGAACGTTATTTGCGGGTGTTGAAGCGCAGTCCGCAGCTTTTCCAACATGTGCCCAATCGCTATATAGCGTCCTATTTGCGCATGACTCCTGAAACCTTCTCCAGGATCAAAAAGTCTTGAGTCAAATCAAGGTTTTCCAATTATTGCATCCCGTACTTTGCGAAAAATCGGGCTATGAAGTTGAACAAGAAGACCTTATTGAGCGAATTGTCGTCAATTACCCACCGGAATATCCAATACCTGGAGCAGCTTGCTTCGTTGTCAGACGCAGAACTGGCTGTTCGTCCGGCAGAGGGCAAATGGAATGCACTTGAATGTGTGGAGCATTTGAATATGTACGGTCGGTTTTATATCCCTGAAATCGGGAAATGCATGGGTGCTAAACCAAATAGTGGGGGTGAAGACGTATTCAAGTCGGGAGTACTGGGATCGTATTTCGCCAACGCCATGAAACCAGACGCCAAACCCATGAAGACCATGAAGTCTACCGACACATATTCCCAACCGGTTGATCGTCCGGTGATTGATGAGTGTTTGGATCAGCAGCGCGAATTGCTGAAACTATTGGAGCAAGCTTCGGCTGTGCATTTGACGAATGTCAAAACTTCCATATCCATAAGCAGCTTGATTAAATTGCGGCTGGGCGACACTTTTCGCGTTGTGATTTACCACAATGAACGTCACCTTCAGCAGGCATTGCGAGCGGCAGGAAGGGAGATTTAGTGCTTTGCGAATTTGCCTGTGCCAATGACGGCGCCTTTGGCATTGCGCAATTCAACGAGATACCAGCCCGATTTCAAAGCGGAGACATCAATAGGACAATTGGGGGTTGAGGTGCATTTTTGTGCGACAACTTCCCGTCCGAGCATGTCACGAACCCGCAGCCATGACCCGGCATCAAGCGCTTGTATCCCCGAAACGTAAACCAAATCCGAAGCGGGATTCGGGAAGATATTCAGGTTGGCCAGCTCGTTGATTTCAGGTGTATTGATAATGAGATCACCTCCGCGATAGAAGGCAAGCCCGCCACCCACTTGTCCGTACACAATGTCCAACGTGTCATCACCTGTAAAATCGTACATGCACGCGCCTGAATAGGTGCCTTCCCAGATATCAGCAAAGTTCTCTGTCACTAAATTGAATGTTCCTTCCAGATTCCCGCTGATATTGTCGAAGTGCATAATGTTGCCCGTTTCTGTTCCCAGAAGCATGTGAATTTCGTCGGCCTCATCACGCCAGAAGAACGGAACGGCATTACCGAAAATCCCCAGAAAATTAGTCGCGAGAGCATCACCTATGGTATCTTGCTCCAGCACAAAAGAGAAGCTTTCGGCAGTTCCGTTGTTTCGGATGTAGTTGACATTTCCATTGCGCTCACCCACCAAAAGATCGAGGGTTCCGTCGTTGTTGATGTCAAACAATACCGGAGCAGCAAACTGTCCGACGTCGATATCGGAATTGTCTTCGTAGGACATAGCCGCTATGGCCAGACTTAAATCCATTGGATTTCCGGCCCCTGCGCTGTTTTCGAAATAGTGGAGGATGCCGCCTTCTTCGCCCAGGACCATGTCCATATCACCATCATTGTCAAGGTCGCCAAAAGCGGGGAATACGCTCTCCACGCTGTACTGAGGGAGGTTGAGCCAGTTCAGGTCAACAATGTCAAAGGCGGGTTCAGTGGCTGTTCCGGTATTTACGAAGAGCGCCAATTGAGAGTAATGCTGATCTACACTTTGATTGTACTCCTTGTTGGAAACTACAAGATCCATGAGTCCATCGCCGTTGTAGTCAACAGGTACCGGGTAGGCATGTCGCCCGAAGTCGATCATGGTTTCCTGCAGCCAATCCTGCTGTTGCAGCTGGAAATTGGGAAGGTCATCACTGCCATTGTTCAGGTAAAACCACACCGATTCATTGTCTTCGGTATCCACGGTGCCGTTCGGACAAGCAAGCAAATCCTTCACGCCGTCATTATTCACGTCTTCATAGAATCCGCCGGGAAATACCCGCATATCTACCTGATCTGAACCCCCAAAGGTAGCCGGAAAGTCCAGGTGAAGCTCCACGGCTTCGTCCAGTCCGTCGGTACCTTCTTCTAGGAGCAGCGCAATCATGTACGTTTCCGTCACGTCACTCACCACCAGGTCGAGAATACCGTTTTGATCCAGGTCAATGCTCAGCAGCATCCCTCCGGTGTGGCGCGTATCTTCGCCGTTAAATTCGGGGTCTACCACATTGAAACCACAGTCGAAATCATCACCCAGAAACATCGTAAAGCTCTCTGAGGCTTCTTCGATTTTAGCGTAACACCGATTCACGGTTTTAAACGTCAGGTCTTCACAATTGCCGGTTTCTGAAGAAATATTCTTGTAGTAATAAATGGTGCCGCCGGTTTCTGTCCAGGAGAAAATATCCATGTCACCATCATTGTCATAGTCCACAATGGATGGGATATCTACAGAAACGCAATACGTAGGCGCGTCGAATGGCGTTCCACTGAGGTTGTACGATGCAAATAGCTTGTCCACGGCCAGATCAAAAGAGAGTTCACCGCCTCCGTTGTTGGTGTGCACCATAATACTGCTCGACCGGCTTGAACAGATGTCCTTTTTGCCGTCGCAGTTCATGTCGCGCAGAAGCACCCAGTTTTTCAAACTATCGGGGAACATCGCTACATAATCGAACTCATGGTTGTACTCCATTGCTCCTGCAGTGCCGTTTTCGTTGACGAAGGTGAGGATACGGTTGCCGATGCGGTCAAAGACGAAAATATCCTCCAAACCGTCGCCGTTCAGATCAATTTTTGAGAATTGTGGACTGTTCAATCCACCTGCCCAGGCGTTGCTCAGCGCATTCCCATTGAGGGATACCGGTACATCTTCATAGCGGTGAAATTCGTATTGAGCTTGCGACAAATAGGGGAGAGAGAGCAATATAAAGAGGAGGAGTTTTGTTTTCATATGAGCACGCATATTTAGGGATACAACCAATGCGGATAAAAACCTATTATTTTTGGGTGCAAATTAACCAATCCTGAGGGAAATGCTTGAAATCGCCAAAATCGTACTGCCGGCTTTTATTGTGATGCTTCTGGCTTTGTTTTTTTTCGACCGCATGACATCGAATAAGAAAGCGAAGGTCGACGCCTATTCTAAAATGGAGCGACTTAAAATTGTGCTTCCGCTTCGGATGAGTGGAGTGGAGCGTTTGATCGTTATGCTCGAG
>JAGQVX010000044.1 GCA_020437755.1 Flavobacteriales bacterium | reverse complement strand
AAGAATTATAGAGCCATGGAATCATCCATGGATAATATTATAGCAACATACTACAGTCAGGAATTATATAAGGAGGCCGCCGACGCTTTGTTCTCGCTCAATGAATTGAAGGATTCGATTACCGTAATCAAGAATAATGAGAGGATTCAGGAATTAGCAGTTCAATATAATCTGGAACAGAATCACTTGCGGCTTGAGCAAGCTGAATCCGGTAATAAGTTGAAGACTATTATTCTGGCACTTGTAATAACGCTAGCTCTTGGAGTCATTGCTACGTTAATCATCGTGTTCCGCATGCGCAGGAAGCGCTTGATTGCCATTGCCGATGCTATCTATAGAGGACGCAAGGTGGAGCATAAACGTGTCGCCGACTTATTGGTAAACGACATCAATGAAGAAATAAAGCATGCTTCGCAGATGTTTGTCAATGATCCTGTTCGGGCGCAAGAATTGTTGATCGATACAGAGGCTAAGATTTTACGTCTGGCGAATTTGAATTATTCGCAAGCCATGGAAGATCATGGCATTCGAGGAGCATTGGAAGCTTTGGCCCAATCTATTAAGGAAGACTCGGGTATTGACGTTCACACCCGCATCAACCTACTTGATCCACTCGATCGTGAACAGGAAGAAGATGTTTTTGAGTTGTCTGAAAAGTTGCTCGTACATATTGTCCGATTCAACGAAACGGATCTCATCCATTTCGAGATGGATTCACGCGACGGACACTTCACCATTACCATGAAGCGAAAAACCGAACATGCTTCCCGCAGATCATCGATGTATGAAAATCTGGAATATACGGTGGCGCACTTGAGTGGCGAGATGGTAAACCAATTAGATGCAAATGGATTGACGGTAACTACTATTCATGTGTAATTCAATTCATTAGCATAATTTAACAGCACCTCTACTCTATTTCGGCTAACATTGGAAATAAGCGCAAAATGAATTGCGTTGAATCCAAAACCAAGCCATGAATCTGCAAGAATTTTTCCTGATCTGTTCGGGAGTAGACCGAACTGTTCTCCAGCGTTGCCCAACTGAAACCAATAAGTACGTGGGTATTGGAGGGACCGTATTTTTTACCGCACTGCTCGCCTCGCTGGCAGGTGGATATGCTCTTTACACCGTTTTCGATTCGATTCTCGTTGCCATTTTATTTGGGTGTGTGTGGGGACTCATGATATTTAATCTGGATCGTTTTATTGTTTCGGGCATTAAGAACCGCGGACGGATTGTTCAGGACATGCTGATCGCACTGCCGCGCGTGGCATTGGCTGTGGTGATTGCCATTGTGATCTCACGTCCGGTGGAACTTCGATTGTTTGAAAAGGAAATAAACGCCGAGCTTATTACCATGGGTCAGGAAAAAATGGAGGAGCAAGATGAAGCGTTGCGCGCTCGATTTGTTCCCATTATTGATTCATTGAACGCCAACAATGAAGATCTGGCTCTATCTGTATTGCCGTTAACTCAGCGCAGGGATCAATTGGTGCAAGAGGCCATAGCCGAGGCCGATGGTACCGGTGGTAGTCAGCGCCGGAATATGGGCCCGATTTACAAGGCTAAACGTCAGGAAGCTGACAAAGCCGAACAAGAGCTTGCTTCGCAGCAGGCATTGATTGCTGAACGCGTGGAGTACAATCAGGAGCAGAGTCGCCTGTTGGAAGGACAGATGATGGCTGAGCTCGAAGATTTGGAGCGTGTGCCTTATGATGGCATAGCTGCGCGCATGACTGCATTGGACCGGTTGACCGCTGCAAATCCGGCGATTCACGTGGGACATTTGTTTATTTTTCTACTGTTCTTACTGATCGAGTCTGCCCCGGTATTGGTGAAGCTCATGAGTCGTCGTAGTCCCTATGATTTTGTCTTGCATAAGCACGAACATGAATATGAGATGTGGCATAAGGAAAAGACTGATCTTTTGGCGAATGCCACTGAAAACAAGATCAAGTACCAGACGCAAGTAGACACGCACAAGGTACACGCCCGCATACGCGAAGAACGCGCGAAAATAGACCACGAAGTAGCCCGAACCATTGAAGAATTAAAGCAATCCGTATCCTGGAATAAGGGGTGATTAATCGAGATCGCGCTTTGTAATCAACAAGTGGCTTTGCGTGGACGATTGAATGCGGTATCCGAAGAGGTGAGAAATTTCTTTGCTCATGAAACGTGCAATGTACCGGTTAATCACTAACGTATCGGGAGCGGTGCGATGGACGCCCGGAAGTGCAGCAAAGAGTACCTCTATCCTACTCTTTCGCAGCCAGGCAGACAGCAGCAACCATCGTTTGCTCACTTTGCGAATAAGATAGTAGCCATCTTCTCCCTGTTCCTGATACAGTGGCATAAACACTCGCGTAGCCCTATCGGCGAAAATGCGCTTTCCTTCGGAAACGGCCAGTTCTTGTCCGGCGTGCACCTCTGAGAACGAAGAATAACCCGGCGTCATGCGGAATTTCTCATTGGGCTGAATTGCATATCGATACCATATTTCATAGATACCGTTTAATGTGGGACAAGCTGCTTTCAGCGCTGCCAAATCCTGTTGAACCCGTGAAGCAGGGACTATTGCCGTGCGCGTGAAATGCAAACACAATCGGATAAAAGAAGCGTGGATATCAGCTGAGCGCGGATCTTCGTGTTGTCCGGCCTCAATACCAAGGGCAACATGTCCGACCTCGTTGATGTAGCTCAAAAGGGGGCCATCAATGAACTCCTCTATTCCCAATACGGTTGGAACCGGGAAGTTCAATGCCAGGGAACGGTTGGACAACGTGTCATTAATAGGAATGAAAGGCACTGATTTCGAAGAGGTTGTATGCAGATCAATGAAGATGACTTTATTATGATAGAATTGCAGGATGTGTTCAATTTCGCTCAGTAATTCAGCAAATTCTTCGATCTCCTCGCCCCAAACGGACGAAGAGATTTCACCTGTTTTGAACTGATGCACAAGCTTTTTGGTCCACAGACGGTTCAGGTCGATGGTGAGGAACCTTTTATTGGCTTCCATGGCCTTTAGGTTGCCGCCAAACGCGTAGACATCCCCTTGCAACGAAATACCGGATTGCTCGAGATTGGAAAGCACCGATTCCAGGGCTGTATATCCTGCGGGTTCATTTCCGTGAATTCCCCCGGTGAAAACAATGGCCTGACGATTCGGATCGGGGTTATTCGGTTTGTAAATAATACGTTTATACCTGAGGTCAGCCTCCAATTTCTGATTCATCCTTCTTATTCATCTTTTCCCACACATCCCTTAAATCCTTATCGGTAACTATACCCACGAGTTCATCTTCCTCCACCACCGGAAGGCACGAAATAGCCTTATCAATCATGAGCAACATGGCGTGCCTCACATCGGTATGCGGATCGATTTTGAGCAGGTTGGGGTTCATGATCTCGCGTGCCACGGAGATCTCTCCGGATCCATTATTCGAAGCATAATGTTTTTCCAGGTGTTTGTATGTAATTAATCCGAGCAGTTTACCTTTTTCGTCTTCTACAGGCACATGACGGATATTGTCCCATTCCATGATCTTCTTCACCAGTTCGACCGGGTCGTTTTCTTTGACCGTGATCAGATCAGTAGACATAATAGACGCTACCCATTTATAGTCAATGGCCAAATTGGCCAACTCTTCTCTATCGGGCAAGGGCCATTCGTGGACAGGCTTTTTATCTTTTCTACGCTTGTGAAGCAAGTACGCGAGTGCCACTTGTGCTTCGTCCCGGCTCATAGTCTTCTTTAATTGACGAAAACTTTTGATCATCCAGCGGCTGCCGGTCATACGCATTCGTGCGCGCCCCTCGATGATGCTCATGTACCGGTCAATATTCGCCTCATTCACATTCATCTTCTTCAAACCTTCACGAGCCATGGGGATCATTTCATTGATTGCCAATTCATTGGCCGGCACTACTTTGCCATCCCATGTGATACCCGAATGAATGCCCAGTGTAGCAGCCTTGTAGAAGTTCTCTTTGGATTCTTCGAATTGGTATTTATTCCAGTTGCCTTTCAAATGATCGGGCATGGATTTCATTAATCCGATCCACAACGCAGCATTGGCCACTTCATCGAGCACTGTTGGTCCGGAAGGAATGTAGCGGTTTTCGATACGCAGGTGGGGCTTACCTCCCCCAACGCCATAGCATGGGCGGTTCCACTTCCAAATGGTTCCGTTGTGGAGATTAAGCGCCTCAAGTCGGGGTACTCCTCCATCCTTAAGTACTTCCAGAGAATCCCGTTCTACCTCCTTGGTCATGAGCAGTGTATATCGGGAAATGTCGTCTTTATATATTTCAGTAATGTCATTGATCCAACGCTTTCCGAAGGAAACCCGTTGTTGTTTTTCCCGCAGCGACTTTCCTTTGCTGCGCATGTCAATGCTTTGCTGAAATAACGCGATACGCGTTTCGCTCCAAAGCTGACGACCAAACAACAGCGGGCTGTTTGTGCACACTGAAAGTACCGGTCCGGTAATCATTTGAGCCCAGTTGTACATATCGGCAAACTCCGATGGATCGACCTGAAGGTGAATCTGAAAACTGGTGTTACATGCTTCGAAGAGGATATTGGAATGTGAGAGGATCAGCTCATCTACACCTATTATATTCAATTCGAAATCGGATCCACGAATGGCCTTGATGACATCACCCAGTACGAAATACCGCGGATTGGGGGTCATGTATTCCAATCCCACCTCTCTTTTGCTGATAGAAGGCAGGATGCCTGTCAACACCACATGGTTGTTGTGTTGTAGTGCAATATCGTTGGCTTTATTGAGGAATCCCCTCAGATCGTTTTCCGTTCTGGAAAAACAATCGTCCTCGAGCACCAAAGGGTCCATGTTGATTTCCAGATTATATCGAGCCAACTCCGTGGTGAAGTGGGGATCGGAGATCCTGCTCAAGATCTCGGGTGCCTGGAGTGAAGGTCGGTAGTGGTTATCGACCAGACAAAACTCCTGCTCGAAGCCGATACGTGCAATCCCCGATTCGAAGTGATTGTTGGCAAGCATATATTCCATGGCTTCCACATCATTGAGGAGGTGTTTGAGAAACACTTTTCGTTGTTCCTCGCTACCAATAGAGCTGACCGATAGTTCTCCCATAGCAATCTTATTGGGCAGAAGTTAAGAATTTCCAACATAATCCAACTGAGGGATATCATGATTCAAAATGAGGTTTGAATACCGGTTGATGATGTTTATTGAATTGGTATCTTTTCGCAAAAATCACATTATGCGCATATTACTGCTAGCGATACTATCATTTGCCCTTGTGGCTTGTCAACCTCCAAAGCAAGAAGCACAGCAACCTGCTGAGGACTGTTCGTACATTCAGTTTCAAACTCCCGGAGATGTTCAGGCCGGAGGTGTGCAAATGATTGATCTTCAGGAAGGTTATCGGGTATGGACCAAGCGATTTGGAAACAGCGACAAAAAAGTACTTATTCTGCATGGTGGTCCGGCAGGCACACATGAGTATTTAGAGTGCTTTCAAAGCTTTTTTCCTCAGGCCAATATCGAATTTTATGAATACGATCAATTGGGAAGCTATTACAGCGACCAGCCTGACGATACCACCCTGTGGACTATAGATCGATTTGTAGAAGAGGTTGAACAAGTAAGAAAGGCGTTGAACCTCGATTCCGATAATTTTTACCTGTTGGGACAAAGTTGGGGTGGAATTCTGGCCATGGAATATGCGCTCAAGTATCAGGATCATTTGAAAGGACTGATTATTTGCAATATGACGGCCGATTTCGATAAGTATGAAGCCTACAACACGCTTTTGCGCAATGAATTAAGGCCTAGTCTGATCGACAGCTTGCTCGTGTATGAAAACGCCGGAGATTTCACGAATGAGACGTATGCGCAGTTGGTATTTGATCATTTTTACACGAAACATATTTGCAGACTTGCAGAATGGCCTGAGCCTGTAACCCGAAGTTTTTCCCACTTTAACATGGATGTTTACACCTATATGCAAGGTCCGAGTGAATTTGTTCCCGGAGGTATTTTGAAGCATTGGAGTGTATGGGACCGCCTGCATGAGCTGCGTGTTCCTACGCTTACCGTTGGTGCCCGGTATGACAGCATGAATCCCGAGGAAATGAAGGAAATGGCATCGCTGGTGCAGCATGGCGAATACCTGTATTGTCCGAATGGGAGCCACCTGGCTTTATGGGATGATCAGCAGGTGTTTATGGACGGTGTCATTTCATTCATCGATCGCACCCACGCGGGGAATCAGGCGAAATAGACCGTTTTGCGGTTAACAAAGGCCAAGGCCCCTTCTTCCCCGAGTTCCCTTCCAAATCCTGATATTCCGGTTCCTCCGAAAGGCAGGCGTGGGTCGGACTTCAGAATGGAATTGACGAAGACAGCTCCATCTTTGAAGTGCTTGATGCAGGGTTCAATTCGTTCAGTATTTTGGGTGTAAATGGATACTCCCAGTCCGTAAGGAGTGGCATTCGCCAAATGGATAGCCTCATCCAGTGTGTTAAACGTCCCAACACACGCTACCGGTCCGAAGGTTTCTTCATCAAATCCAGCCATTCCCTGCTTCATCCCGGTGAGAATGGTTGGGCTAAACATGTTGCCTTGCGATCTGCCTCCCACCACCAATTTGGCGCCTGCTGCAACTGACCGATCCACCTGATCTTGCAGATCATCCACGAATTCCGGTCGGGCCAATGGGCCGATGTAGCATGATTCATCCAGGGGATTGCCCACCCATAATTCGCGAACCGCCTTGGAAAACAGCGCCATGAACTGATCTTCAATAGCTGTATGCAGCAGAATGCGCTTGGCGGCAATGCAGCTTTGTCCGTTGTTCTGAAAACGACCAACAATAGCATCATGGACGGCCGATTGAATATGGGCGTCGTCGAGAACGATGAATGCATTGGATCCTCCCAATTCGAGTACTACGGGTTTTATGGCCTTCCCTGCTGCCGAGGCCACTGCCCTGCCCGCTCCTTCTGAACCCGTTAATGTTACCGCGTTAATATGTTGGTTAGCAATTAATTCAGACGATTTACTTCCACTAATAATCACAACATTCATTATATCCTCCGGGAATCCGGATTGCCGGAGGATCGTGTGGATCATCAAGGCAGAACCTGTCACATTTGACGCATGTTTGAGCACCACGCCATTTCCCGACAAAAGGGCCGGAATCATGAAACGGAACACCTGCCAGAATGGGTAATTCCACGGCATGATGCCAAAGACAACACCCAGAGGTTCATAGGAAACGTAGCTCCTGGACGCGTCCGTATCAACAACGCGTGGAGTCAGGAGTTCTTCGAAGTGATCGGCGTAATAGTCGCACAACCACGCACATTTTTCAATTTCTGCCCGAGATTGGGAGATGGGCTTGCCCATTTCACCCGTAAGCACGGGCGACAGTTCGTGGGATTTCTCACGCAGAATGGAGGCCAGACTTTTGACCAAAAGACAGCGTGCATTGAGTGGAACATTCCTCCAGTGAGCTTGAGCACCGGCAACACGTTCAACCACGGCATGAGCTTCCGGGAGTGACATCTCGCTGTATTCACCAAGCATCTCCCCGGAGAAAGGATTTATAGAACGGATCATGAGCCGAAGTTAAGCACTAAAGCCCAACTCACGTGCCAGGTCGTCCGGAAGTCTGTTCATTCTGGAGCGCTCGGCGAGGAATGATGTCAATTCGGCCAATTCGGAAAATACGTAGTGGCTGTCCATAGCGTTTTTAAGGTAGTTCTTTCCTGTTGAACCTCCGGTACCCACACGTTTACCAATCATGCGGTGAACCATGTTCATGTGTCGGTACCTCCAGGTAGCCATTTGTTCGTCTATTTCCATTAAGTGGTTGATCACCCTGTAAGGCAAGTGGAGCAATGGAAATCCACGGTAGAGCATTATAAACAAAGCACTTCGGCGTGCTTTCAGGCTAAGTTTTCGAGGACCAATCAGCTCCGCATCGGCCGGGAAAAAGAGTTTGTCGAACTCTTCAATATTCGCCAATTCGTTGTCGAGCAGACTATCCAGGTATGTTTGACGGTATCCCTGCCAAAACGGGTGTTCGTCGCTATTTTCGTGTGGCCAGTATTTAGACTCGTTGGCGTATGGCATGCGTTCCAGCCAGGCATTGATGAGTTCGATCAATGTTTTTTCACCGTCCAAATCAAGAATTTGTTGTCGGTCTTCTGGGCGAAGTTGCGACACGTAGTACTCTTTTCCAAAGCGTTCTATGGACTTCAGTCCTAACTTGGCCTCAAGGATCTTGAACTGCATGCTTTGGAATCCGGATGCCGGACGGAGCAAGTCGCGGAAATCCAGAAAATCAAGTGGAGTCATGGTCTCCAGAATATCTATTTGCTGCACCAAAACTTTGAGGATTTCGATGGTTCGGTTGAGGCGATGAGCGACCAGTTGGAGTTCAGGTGAATTGTCGTTGATCTTTGGTTTTTGAAGAATGTTCATCACCGACCCCACCTCGTGGAGTATTTGTTTGAACCACAATTCGTAGGATTGATGAATGATGATGAACAACATTTCATCATGCGCTTCCTTGTTTATCTTATCGCTCTCAGGCTCTTGTGCACCAAGGATTTTATTGAGTTGAAGGTAATCTCCGTAGTAGACGTTTGACATATAGAATAAGTTTGGCGCTAATGTAGCACCCGAACTCGAAATTACCACATGAGCTGATAAAGATCAGGGTTAATCCCAAATGACCGGAATGATGATTTCTTCGTCATTTCGACGAACCACCATTTGGGTTGTATCACCTGATTCAAACAATCCAAGTCCGATCATATAGGAGTTCATGCCTTCCACTACCAGTGTGTCCATTTTAAGAACGATGTCTCCTTTGAGCAATCCGGCTTTAGACGCGGTGCGACCATCGGTTACTCCATCTATGCGCATTCCCTCACCGCTGTATAGGTAATCAGGCATAATACCGAGGGTTACTTTAAATGCTGGCGTTGAATCCTTGTCTTCTTCCTTGGTTTTGGTGAATTCCAGCATGCCTTGGTTGTCGCACAGACTGATCACCTGTTCCATGTAACGAATGATGGATTCGATCCCGTCAAAGTTGATTTTATCGACGTCATCACTAGGCTTGTGGTAGTCTTCGTGTTGTCCGGTGAAGAAGTGTAGCACCGGAATGTCTTCTAAATAGAATGAGGTGTGATCGGATGGACCGACTCCACTTTCGGTAGTGGTGATTTTGATGCTATCGACATCAATTGTGGGAAGAATCTCGTTCCAGTACGGTGAAGTACCGGTACCATAAACCGCCAGCGTATGTTCGCTATTGAGACGACCCACCATATCCATATTGAGCATATAGGTTACCGAGTCGAGGTCAATGGTAGGATTGTCACAGAAGTAGTTAGAACCCCACAGCCCTTTCTCTTCACCGGAGAATGCAATGAAGAGGTAGTTATTGTTGGTGTATTTCCCCTTGAGTTTCTCGGCCAAAAGGAGCAATGCAGATACACCGCTCGCATTATCATCGGCTCCATTGTGTATTGCTGTTCCGTCGGTAAACAGGCTGTTTTCATCTCCCCACCCAAGGTGGTCGTAATGAGCACCAATAACTACAGTATGTGACTGGTGGTTGTCCAGGTAGCCTACGATGTTGTTGCTTTTGATCTCCTTCACCGTACTCATGGCCAGCTTTGCGCTATCCCCTTCTCCATGGCGCGTGATGCTTCCATGCGGACGATAAGAGAAGTATTGTCGCCACTGTCCGCTATCCCCTTTAGGCTCCAGTCCCAATTTTTCAAATTCAGCAATGATGTAATCACCTGCCAATCGTTCACCATTACTTCCTGTTCCACGACCTTCCAGACTATCGGATGCCAGGTAGCTCAATGAATTGTAGAGCTTATCATGATCAGATTTATCATTTGCCGAATGGCTGCAACTTGTAACCCATGCGACTACAATGATTACAGAAAGGATGTGTAAAAGCTTCATCTTTTGTGAATTTATGGCGCAAATGTACACATTTGAATCCTCGTGAAATGATTAACTTCGCCGCGAAAATTCCAGTACATGAGAACCACATCAATATTCTTATTTGCATTGCTTTTAGCAGCATGCGGCGGCAACCACGAGAACGAGCATCACGGACATGGTGAGGGAGAAGGCTATGATCACAGCACCGGAGCCACCAAGAAAAGTGAAATGCACTACGCGGAGGAGACACACTTGAAGAATGTGCGACAGCTCACTTATGGCGGCGACAATGCCGAAGCGTACTGGAGTTATGACGATACCCGACTGGTTTTTCAAGCCAAGAATGAACGCTGGGGCACGTCGTGTGATCAGATCTACATTATGCCGGTTGAAGGTAAAAAGGACAGTTTGCCGCTACAAATGATCAGCACCGGGAAAGGACGCACCACATGTTCATATTTCATGCCTGGCGATACAACGATTTTATATGCCAGCACCCACTTATTGCACGATAGCTGTCCGCCCGTTCCCGAGCGCAAGCATGGTGATCCCTATGTTTGGCCTGTTTATGCGGAATTTGACATTTTCGTAAGCGACCTCGAAGGAAATATTATCAGTCAGCTCACCAACGAACCCGGCTATGATGCGGAGGCAACGTTATCGCCAAAGGGTGACAAGATCGTATTCACCTCTACACGATCGGGCGATTTGGAACTGTACGTAATGGATATTGACGGATCGAATGTAGTGCAGATTACCGATGAATTGGGATACGACGGAGGCGCTTTCTTTTCTCCCGATGGTTCGAAAATCGTGTGGCGTGCTTCTCGTCCGACAAAGCCCGAAGATGTAGAATTGTACCAGTCGTTGCTTGCCAAGAACCTGGTTCAGCCAACGGAAATGGAGTTGTTTGTGTGCAATGTTGACGGTTCAGACAAGCATCAGGTAACACACTTGGGAGGAGCCAATTGGGCACCGTTTTTTCATCCTTCGGGTGAGAAGCTGGTTTTCTCAACCAATCACCATACCGGAGAGGCGGGCTTCCCGTTCAACTTGTTCATGATCAATCTGGATGGCACAGGGTTGGAGCAGATTACGTATGACGGTGTATTCGACGCGTTTCCGATGTTCTCGTATTCGGGCAAGTACCTGGTATGGGGCAGCAACCGGAACAACGGTCGCACTCACGACACCAACTTGTTCCTGGCTGAGTGGGCCGACTAATACCCACTGCTTCAATACTTTAAAAATCGGGATTTACTGCTGATCAGCAGCAAACCACTTTGCCATACTGGTAGCCGTTTCGCGCAGGGAAAGGCTGTGCAGGCTTACGTCTTCGGGAATGGCATTTTGGAGCCATTCGGCAAATGCTGACAGGAGGTTTTCGCATGTAGGCTGGTACGGCACGACAATCAGTTTCTCTTGTGTTTTTCTAACTTCGGGAGTCAGGTACGGAGAGCCTTCCCAAAGGACAAGAGCATGATCGAAGCGATCGACGATGAGGTTGTTAACGATTTTCTTGAGATCACCAAAGTCCATGACCATGCCGTTTTTGGGGTGGCCTGTCTGGTTGATCGGACTTCCAATGAGACACACTTTAAGCACGTAAGAATGACCATGGACATTTTTACACTTCCCGTCATGATCATCCAGCGCGTGGGCCATTTCAAAATCGAACGTCTTTTCTATACGGATACGAGCCATGGCTATGAAAATTGGCTGCAAAGGTCGGGCAAGCGTTTTAAATGAACAACAACATAAATTAACACCCACGAATTGATCAGTATTTGCGAAATTCGCACACATGAATCAACCCGAAGAGTCTAAGAAAGGTTTTGTGGCATGGATCAAGCGCGTGGGATGGGTAGCCTTCTTTTTCTTCCTGCTCAAAGGCATTGCCTGGCTGGTCATCGGCTACTTCGGCATTGAGTTTTTCCGAGGCGGCTGCAACTAAGTCTGCCGCAATTCTGCTTTCAACATTCGTGGTTTTCCTTGCATATCGGTTCGCTGTTCAATGGAAGTCCATAGCTCCTTGTTCAATAGCATTTCGACTTCGCTCACATGGTTTTCGTGGCATTCGAAGAACAGGAACCCACCCGGTGCAAGTCGGTCCAAGGCCAGGTTGATGATCTTTTTATAGAAAATGAGCACATCATCTCCCGGGGTGAACAGTGCCAAATGAGGCTCATATCGCGTAACGTTGAGATTCAAAGACGCTAATTCGTGCGGGGCTATGTAGGGCGGGTTAGACACGATTATGTGTGGTTGTGATAGGGTCTCAGGCCAGGCATCCGCCAAAAGGTCAGCCTCTCGCCAATTCACCTCCAGTTGATTGACCTCACCGTTCTTCGCAGCAATGGCAAGGGCCTGTGATGAAACATCAAACCCTGTGATATTCCAATGGGGACAACGTTTTTTCAATCCAAGGGCGATGCAGCCGGAGCCTGTCCCCATATCCCATACTTCATTGTTACCTTGTGTTGTTTCCACAATCCAATTAACCAACTCCTCTGTCTCCGGACGCGGAATCAGCACTGCCGGACTCACCAGTAGTTGTACACCGCAAAACTCAGTATGTCCTGTAATGTATTGCAGCGGTTCGTTTTGAAGCAGGCGGTCGCGAAAACGGACGAGCCGCACCAATTCCGACTCATTAAGGCGGCGATCGGGGTTAGTAAGGATATCAGCCTTAGAACAGTTGAGTTCGTGATGGAACATTTCCACGACCATGTTTCCGGCTTCGCGTTCATCATAGATCTTGCTGAGTTCTGCAATGAAATGACGATAGGCCCGGAGTATGCGATTATCGGGGGGGATCATGGGGTAAATCTGGGTTTTTGCTTCTCAAAAATCCAGAAGGAGTATGGCGGAATAACCACCGTTCCGTTGGTGTGTTGGGAGAAAATGATTTGTTCCTTTCCAATCGACAGGTACTCCCCTTTCACAGGATCCGACACCTCGATACGTATGGGCAACTCACTGTAATTAATGAAGGTGATAACGGCGTCATCCTCTTTGGTCCGTTTGTATGCTACCAATGCCAGTGATTCTGTGTTCACGGTCTGCAGATCACCCCCTGCCAATCCGTTGTTGAGACATGCGTTTTGATGACGGTATCGCGCCAGGTTGCGCACAAGTGGTGCGTTTATCCATTTGGCGAATGCCACACTTGCTACACCTGCGGTATCCACGTTCCAATGCAGACTATCAACGATTGGGACACCCTTAAAGGTAAAAGCGAAAGCGGTGCGAAGCGGACCCAATTGGGCAGCGTCGAGCGAATCGGGATTGCCTGAAAGCTCCATGCTACGGAAAGCTGTAGGCAGATAACGCTCATTCTCATTGCGGATGATCTCCTCTGCCCTAGCCTTTGAAACACGGAGGTTCTCTCGCGCGAAGAGCGACTCAAAAGCCTCCATCCTACTCGCATGGAAAGCAACACTATGCACCGCGGGATCCATATTATCCGTGAAGCACAACAACTTGCGCGATTTGCCCATCGATTCCAGGACTTGCTCCCATACGATTAAGGGTTGATCGCCCGACTGATGGGCGATGTAACCCGAAAATCCACAGGAATCAATCCACCATTGCAGAGCCTCTTGTTGGGTAGTATTGAACAGTGCATCGCCAGTGTTGGGGGTTACCTGAGATTCGGTTACGGTGAAGCATTCAGCGCATGACTTCACCCAGGGGTCATCGGGATGAAGTTGTGCCCAGTTCCAGTTGAGGATAAAGGATACACCTTGCCCTTTTGCATCCGAGATAATCGATTGTATCGAATCGGCACTCAAGGGCATGAAACGTTCGGTAGGCAGATGTGATTTCAGCGCGCCATCATCATACTTTGAAACCGGCAGATCAACAATCAAGACGTCAATTCCGGCATCGCGGGTGGCCTTCCAAACATTTCGGGCGGTGGTGTTTCGAAGTGCTTCCCTGATAATGTTCCAGGTGGTATTGGCACATACAACATCCACGCTCCATGACGGGTGTTTGATGACCTCAGTCTCATACGTAGGCGCCACTTGTCGGGCCACTGAAGTATGCTCTTCCGGATTGCAGGAAATCAGCAACAACGCAAGCGTCCCGAGGGCAATCAGCCTAGAATAAGGTCGTTTGTCCGCGATCATTTTTTGGTTCCTCATCAGATTTCGGAAGTTCAATTTCAAATTCCACGTCCTGCGGATTCTGCTTCACATTTGCGGATGCATCATCTTGATTTTCGTCTTCGTCCTGCTCATCATCCATTTCCTGTTCATCATGCGTGTCATCGTCGTTTTCCAACTCCTCGTCGCGTAGATCATCGTTATCTTCCAGGTGCTCATTCGCAGCATTCATCGAAGCTTCCAATTCTTCCTGTGCGCTGGATTCAAGCTCCTCATTGGGCTCCATTATTTCCACATCCTTTACCGGAAGTTGAGAAAGTTTATTCCCTAGTGCCTTGAGGCCTTTGACCGTAATAAATTCAGACAAGTCTATTTCCGAATCATCTTTGTCGCGGGTTTGTTTGAACTTGCGGTTGTAGATCACTTTCACCAGTGGATGGTGCAGCGTTGAAGCAATTCCCAGTCGCGACTTTTCGTGTTCCGTAATGAACAATACGGGCTTTGAAGAGTCTTCGGGAAGGAATCGTTTCACGTACCAGTTGTCTTTTTCTCCATCGAAGTACACCACCGACATGGGTTGTTCGGGACGCCATTTTTCGAGATGGATCATTTGATCATCGAAGTGCGTGCTGAGATCAAAAGAAGTCATGAGGTAGTGGCCATCGCCATGAATGACCAAAATTTTGTCATCCGGCATAAAGTCGCCCAGGAATGTGCCCCGTTCCTCGGCATTGAGGCGGCGCACCGTTTCATCGTACCAAATCTTACGAGCTCCCAGAGTGGACACTCCTTTCTCTTTGATTTCGATGCGCTTCACGGGATAACGTGTAAGAATATTACCGCCGGCTCCCCGGCCTTTGATATCCAGTTGAGCGAAATCCACGTCAAATTTCAGTTTCTTGATTCGTTGCAATTGACGCAGAAGCACAGTAATGACCTCTGCTTCTCCATTGGGGTTGGCGGTGAAATACAGCACTTCTGACCCGGCAGCGCCTTTGGTGAGGTCTTACTCCTTGTCGCGCGTTATGGATGTCACCGAGAATCTTTTAATTCTTGACGGACCATTTTTCCCATCGCGGTACACCATGTTGTAAATGGTGCGCTTATCATTCTTCTTCCAGATGCGCGCATGAATAATGTTCTTGCCCACAAATGCCTTTTGAGACACTTTGGTCACCATCATTTTACCGTCTGCGCGGAATACAATGACATCATCGATATCGGAGCAATCCATAACGTATTCGCCCTCACCCCTTTTCAGTCCGGTACCGATAAATCCTTCTTCAAAATTGCAGTAGAGTTTTTCGTTTGAGACCGCAACCCGGGCAGCCACGATATTATCGAACGTTGCAATTTCGGTTTTGCGCTCTTTTCCGGCACCGTATCGCTCTTTCAAACCTTTGAAATAGGCAATAGCATAATCGGTAAGGTGTTCCAGGTCGAATTGAATCTGTTCCAGTTCGTCTTCCAGTGACTTAATCCGCTCATCGGCTTTGAAGCTGTCGAACTTAGAAATCCGCTTGATTCGGATTTCGGTGAGTCGAGCTACATCATCATCGGTCACTTCACGAAGCAGGTGCTTGATGTGAGGTTTCAGTCCTTTGTGGATGGTAGCGATAATTTCTTCCCAGGTTTCGCACTCTTCAATGTCCCGATAAACACGCTTTTCAATGAAGATTTTCTCTAATGAGGCAAAGTGCCAAAGTTCCTGAAGCTCTCCCCTTCTGATTTCAAGTTCCCACTTTAAAAAGGTTTTCGTCTGCTCAGTAGAATACACCAATAACTCACTCACGCCAAGGAATTTCGGTGTATCGTCTTGAATGACGCATGAGTTGGGTGCAATGGATGCTTCACAATCGGTAAAGGCAAACAAACCATCGATGGTTTTGTCGGGAGAGACACCTTTGGGGAGGTGAATCAGGATTTCTACGTTCTCGGCTGTGTTATCTTCAACTTTTCGAATCTTGATCTTTCCCCGGTCGTTGGCTTTGAGGATGGATTCAATGAGCGAGGTAGTTGTTGTTCCAAAGGGGATCTCGGTGATCATGAGGAGCCGGTCGTTTTCCTTCTTGATCCGCGCTCTTACCTTCACCCGGCCACCCCGGAGTCCGTCGTTGTAGTTGGAGAAATCAGCCTGGCCGCCCGTTTGAAAGTCGGGGTAAATTTTAACCCTTTTGCCTTTCAGTATATCAATAGAGCCATCGATCAGCTCGAGGAAGTTATGTGGCAGGATTTTACACGCCAGACCAACGGCGATTCCTTCTACTCCATGAGCAAGGAGCACGGGAAACTTGGCCGGAAGCGTTTCGGGTTCTTTGTTTCGACCGTCGTAGCTCGCCAGCCATTTGGTGGTTTTGTGATTAAAGGTGACTTCGAGGGCGAATTTGCTCAGCTTAACTTCGATATAACGAGGAGCCGCTGCGCGGTCGCCGGTGAGAATGTTTCCCCAGTTTCCCTGGGTGTCGAGCATGATCTCTTTTTGACCGATTTGCACCATGGCGTCACCAATAGCCGCATCACCATGCGGGTGGTATTTCATGGTATTACCGATGACGTTGGCCACTTTATGAAAACGACCATCGTCCATTTCACGCAAGGAATGCAGAATGCGTCGTTGCACGGGTTTCAGTCCGTCGTTGATGTGCGGTACCGCTCGCTCCAGAATAACATAGGAGGCATAATCGAGAAACCACTCATTGTACATCCCACTTACCTGGATGACATTTTCAAGGGAACTATTTCCTTCTTCCCTGTCGAATTCTTCGTCGTGCTCTAAGTTTTCGTCTTTATTCTCTTCCATGAATTCGTAAGTATTCTTTTAATCTTCAACGACATAGCAGTGTTCGAAAGAGGATCCAAGGTCCAATCCCTCAAAGCCCGAAGTTCCGGGCAGGAAGGTGTTTCCCAAGGTCATTTCAATACATAGTTCATCGCCTTCGGTGAGATCGAAATATCGTAAGGTTCGTACACCCGAATTGTTTTCCATACCGTAGGTGAGGTAGTAGCTGTCGCCCGCATCGATTTCCTGATCGTACAATTCCACATACTGGTCATGCACCATTTTGAGGACATATACCGGATAGTTATGCTGGAACAATTCGGGATTCAGGTGAAACCTCAGTTCGGCAGCTTGCTCAAACATTTCGCCGGTCCACACATCGTGCATATCGAATGAGTCAAACACAAAGGGTGAAGGTCCGTCATAATCGGGATCAAAAGGATTGCCCTCGAGCGTCACATCCAGATCACTTCGATAGCAGCCCGAGAGCAACAGGGTCAGCAAAATCCCTAAGGTTGATATGGTTAAAAACGTACGCTCCATGTCAATCCCAATTCCATGTTTGATGAATTATATCCCGTTTGGCCGGCACCTGCATAAAAGCGGACTTTGGCTTTGTCTTCATACACAGGTGCTTCTTTTTGTCCGGCTTTCCAAAGCAGCCACGACATAGCAACTGTTGTCACTACCGAGGCTCCCAGGGAACTATAAGTAACCCACTGCTGTCGCTTCATTTTGTCCTGGTTTTGGGACAGATCTATTTTCAACTCCTGAATCTCAGACGGATCATAAGTGGCATCGTAGAGTTCGGTGATGCGTTCGATATTGTTGTGCAGGGTTTTGTAGCGATTCCATTGGTACACCGCATTTCCCACGAACAACACATTGGCCCCTATGAGTCCCACTTTTTGCCATCCCTGCTGAACCGTGAACGATTTGCTTTCTTTTCTCCATGTGTTCCATTCCTGGGGATGCCGCAGCATGGCCTTTACCACATGTTCCTCGCCTTCATTTACTACAAGAAGCGTATCGAATATATCGTATCCCGGTGCCCATATTTGTATGTGGTGGGCGCCATTCGGCAAATGGCAGGAGCGTACTCGTGCAATGGAATCATTGTCGAATTTAACGGCATAGTCGTGCCCGGGATTTACGATGAATTTCACCGTACCGCCAGATTGTCCATTTGCCGAATGGCAGAACAGCATGATGATTCCCAGAGCCAGGCTAAGCCACCACTTCCTCATTGACTTCGTCTTTTTCTACTTTCAGGTTATCGATAATAAATTCCTGGCGTTGCGGGGTATTCTTACCCATGAAGAAGTCCAGCAAGTCGCTGATCTGCTCCTCCTTACCGATGACAACCGGATCAAGGCGAATATTGTCTCCAATGAAGTACTTGAACTCATCGGCCGAGATTTCACCTAGCCCCTTAAATCGGGTGATTTCCGGCTTGCCTTTCAGTTTGGCCATAGCCTCCTGCTTTTCCGACTCGTTGTAGCAGTAGTGCGTCTCTTTTTTATTGCGAACCCTGAACAGTGGCGTCTGAAGCACGTGCAAGTGTCCGGCGCGAACCACCTCGGGGAAAAACTGCAGGAAGAAGGTGATCAGCAGGAGTCGGATATGCATCCCGTCCACATCGGCATCGGTAGCGATAACGATTTTGTTGTAGCGCAGTTCGTCCAGACCATCTTCAATATTAAGTGCGGCCTGGAGCAGGTTGAATTCCTCGTTTTCGTACACTACTTTTTTGGTCAGACCAAAGCAGTTGAGTGGTTTTCCCTTAAGGCTAAATACAGCCTGAGAGTTTACGTTGCGGGCTTTAGTGATGGAACCACTTGCCGAATCCCCCTCCGTAATAAATATGGTTGAATCCCCTGCCCTTTCGTCTTTCGTATCGTTGTAATGCACGCGACAATCGCGCAGTTTCTTATTATGAACATTGGCTTTTTTAGCTCGCTCACGAGCCAGTTTTTTAATCCCCGCCAGGTCTTTCCGTTCACGCTCGCTTTGTACAATGCGCTTTTGAATCTCGGCGGCAACCTCTGTATTCTTGTGCAGAAAATTATCCAGAGCCGTCTTGAGAAAATCGGTCACGAAGGTCCTCATGGTAGGGCCATCGGGAGCTACTTCATTGGAGCCCAGTTTGGTTTTGGTTTGAGATTCAAACACCGGCTCCATCACTTTCACGGAAATTGAGGCTACCAGACCGGAACGTACATCTACTGCATCGTAATCTTTTCCGAAAAATTCGCGAATCACCTTAACATACGCTTCCCGGAAAGCGCCCTGATGCGTACCGCCCTGAGTGGTGTATTGTCCGTTGACAAACGAATAATACTCCTCCCCATAAGCATTGGTATGGGTAATGGCCACTTCAATATCATCTCCCAACAGGTGAATAACCGGGTATCGCTGTGCATCATTCAGGTTAGCTTCCAGCAAATCTTTCAGACCATTGTCCGAATGATACTTTTGTCCGTTGAAATGGATCGTTAGTCCGGTATTGAGGTAACAATAATTCCACAGCAGCTTTTCTACGTGTTGCAGTTTGAAGTGGAAATTGGGGAATATGGATTCATCGGGCGTGAAGACCGTCTTGGTGCCATTTCGGTTACCACTATCCGCAATGGGAGCGTCTTCCGTGAGTTCGCCTCGTTCGAAAGAAGCTATTTTGACTTTACCTTCACGAATGGACTCGACGGTGAATTGTGAGGAAAGCGCATTAACTGCTTTGGTACCTACTCCATTCAGACCGACCGACTTTTTAAAGGCACGTGTATCGTACTTACCTCCTGTGTTAATCTTAGAGACGCAGTCGATAACCTTTCCAAGAGGAATACCACGACCATAGTCACGGACGCGAACCATTCGATCTTTGATTTTGATCTCAATGGTTTTTCCGTGTCCCATTACAAACTCATCGATCGAGTTATCGAGCACTTCTTTCAGCAGGACATAGATTCCATCATCGTAAGCCGAACCATCTCCTAACTTTCCAATATACATCCCCGGACGCATCCGGATGTGCTCTTTCCAATCGAGAGAGCGTATGTTATCCTCCGTATACTGAACGGCATTTTCACTCATAATCTATTGTTTAGGATTCCAATAGCTACACATTGGACTCAAAAAAATGCGACCAAACGTAATTTGAAGGCTTAAAATTAAAAAAGACTATGCGCCAAAAAGTGCGAATCTGCTGGATTTATTAACATTTGGCATGGGTTTTACCCAAAATCGGTTTCTGGTGTAGTCCGGCACAAAAAACGATGTATTCGAGAGGAGAGATTGAGGCCATTATTTCCGATGGTATGCATGCCGAATTTCCCGATTTGGGAACGAAAAGTTGATACGGAGTCGGCATTAGATTTCAACTTTCGATATCATTTTTTCAATTCTTACGTACGAATACCATATAAACGCGGTAAATTTATGCGCGCAACACGTACTATTTATCACTTCTTAACCAATTTTTACTATGATGTCCCGCATGTTCAGGTCAGTCGGCCTTATGTTATTTTGTATTCTCTCCTTTTCTTATTCCCGAGCTCAGGTCTCTTATGGTGGTGAGCCACTCACCTGGAGCAACGACAAAATCAACTGGCACATCGGCTACGCTGAAATGCCCGAGTTTGATGTCGACGCCATGCTCGCCGAAGACGAGATTACCAATCAGTACAAGAATTCGCCCTATCGATTCGCCAAGAATTTCTATCCCGGACTGAATCTGGACAACGCCGGATACTGGCACGAATTGCCCAATGGTGACCGTGTTTGGTTGATGTCGGTCCGCTCCCCGGGAGCCTATACCTTGAATTTGGGATTTGACCTCTTCTACATTCCGGAAGGAGGGAAACTCTTTATTTACACGCCCGACCATGAACAGTTGATCGGTGCTTTTGACCACCGCAACAACAATGCAGACCAGGAACTAGGCACCTGGCCATTGGCCGGAGATGAACTCATTATTGAATACTATGAGCCCGCGTCACATCAGGGTGAAACGCAACTTCAAATCGGCAGAGTTTCTCACGATTACCGCGATATTGAAAAGGTAGCCCGCGGACTGGGTGATTCAGGTTCATGCAACAATAATGTTGTTTGTCCCGAAGGTGATCCATGGTCCAATGAAATTAACGCGGTTGCCATGATTGTGGTAAGCGGAAGCGGTATTTGCACCGGTTCACTGATCAACAACGCAGCCAACGATGGTCATCCCTACTTCATGACAGCCAATCACTGTCTGGGCGGTTCAGTCGCCTCATGGTCGTTCCGCTTTAACTGGCAAAGTACGACTTGCGTGGGTAATACCGTGGGTTCATTCGACACCGTATCGGGCGCCACGTTACTCAGCAGTGGAGCAGGTTCAGACTATGCCTTGCTTGAAATCAACAACGGTAACCCCATTCCAACAGCATACAACCCATACTACGCTGGCTGGGATGCGACCGGAACCACTCCTACCAATCAAACGTGTATTCACCACCCATCCGGTGATATTAAGAAGATATCATTCGATAACAACTCAGCCGGTTCAGCGACCTGGGGAGGAGCGACAACCTGGAGGATTTTCACCTGGGAAGATGGAACCACAGAGCCGGGTTCATCAGGCTCTCCACTCTATGACCAGAACCACCGATACATCGGACAATTGTATGGCGGAACGGCATCGTGCAGCAACAATATTGACGATTATTTCGGTAAGTTTTCTGTAACGTATCCCAATATCTGCGCATGGATAGATCCTTCATGTTCAGCAGGTGTTTTGGATGGATATGACCCCAATACTCCTACGAGCAATCTGGATGCCCAGGTGTTGAGTATTTCGGCACCGACAGGTACGATCTGCGGAAATTCCATTACACCACAAGTGGTGGTTCGCAATGCGGGAACCACAACCATTACTTCATTTACGCTTCAATACAATGTTGATGGCGGAGCCAATCAAACTTACGCATGGACAGGACCTTTGGCCTCTGGCAATACTACAACGGTAACGCTTCCGGCGATCGCTGTCGCTGGTGGATCTCATACATTCAATGCAACCGTTCTCAATCCAAATGGAGGAACCGATGAAAACAATGCCAATGATTCAGGCTCTTCACCATTTGTAATGGTAGCCGGTGGCGGATTGGCTACCGTGAACATCACTACCGACTGCTGGGGATCTGAAGTAACCTGGACCATCACAGATGGAGGAGGCACTCAATTGTATGCAGGAGGTCCATACACCGATAGCGCACCCAACGGCGGCGGTACCATCAGCACAGATGTTTGTCTGGCCGATGGCTGCTACGACTTCAATATTTTCGATGCATACGGCGACGGAATGTATGGTTCACAATGGGGAAGCTGTAGTGTTAATGGTGACTACAATATTACCGATGTAGGAGGCAATATCGTGTTGCAAATGACTGCTGTCAACGCCGACTACGGCACGGGAACTACCGACAACTTCTGTTTGGCGAATGCCACTTCAGGATGCATGGACAGCGCTGCCTGCAACTATAACTCAAGTGCCACAACCGACGACGGCTCATGTGTTTACCCGGGCTGCACCAATCCTGCCGCTTGCAACTATGATTCAACCGCAGGATGTGATGATGGCAGTTGCCAGACAGCAGGCTGCACCACCCTCACAGCTTGTAACTACAACGCTTCGGCATCGTGTGACGACGGTTCATGTACCTTCCCCGGATGTACCGATTCAGCAGCATGCAACTACAATCCAGCCGCCGGTTGTTTTGATGGTTCATGTGAATACGTTTCTTGTCAGGGTTGCACCGATACCGCAGCATGCAACTACGACTCCACTGCCACAGTTGACAACGGTTCTTGCACCTATCCGGGTTGTACCGACTCGGCGGCGTGCAACTACAACGGGGCAGCAGGATGCGACGATGGTTCATGTACGTATCCGGGATGTATGGATACGACCGCATGCAATTTCGATATAGCGGCCGCTTGCGATGACGGTTCATGCACCTACCCGGGATGTACCGATAATGCTGCATGCAACTACGATTCTACCGCAGGTTGTAGCGATGGAAGCTGTATTTACCCCGGTTGTACTGATTCAACAGCGTGTAACTTTGACTCAACCGCCGGCTGTGACGACGGGTCATGCGAATTTGCGTCATGTTCTTGTCCGGGCGACTTCAACAATTCAGGTCACGTAGAAGTGTCAGATTTGCTGTTTATGCTGGGGGATTTTGGATGCGTGGGCACCTGTGTCTGTGATCTTAACAATGATGGTGGAACCGATACTTCAGACATGCTGTTGTTCCTGGGGTACTATGGCAATGTTTGCCCATAAGAACATGGCATACGCCAAATGCCAAACTGTTCAATTAACGAACCTTATTCAAATCATTAGATATGAACAACTTAAAACTAATCACCCTGTTGCTCTTTTGCGCTTTCACAGTAGGTCTGAATGCTCAGGACTATTGGCAAAACACAACAGAGCCACAACGCGACGCATCGGAGCGCCAAATCGTTCCCGCAAATTACCGCACGGTATCTCTTGATCTGTACCAGTTCAAGAACTTGCTGATCGATGCTCCGCATGAGAGTCAGGTTTCGGCTCGGAATTCGTCCTTCGTACTCACCTTTCCCAAACCTGATGGCAGTATGGAAACCTTTTCTGTAGTGGAGGCACCGGTGATGGCGGATGAACTTACGCAGCAGTTTCCCTACATCCGGTCTTATGCCGGACAAGGAATTGATGACCAGACCGCTACTGTTCGATTCTCTATGTCGCATAAGGGAGTTCATGTGATGGTGATTTCTTCGATGGGTACCCATTATATAGACCCGTTTAGCACGCAAGACACAGAAATCTATTTGGTGTATACCAAAAAAGACTTCTATGCCACGACACAAAAGGTTTTTGATGAGCTTCCTCCGGTTTCGGCAGACATGAGCATGGATATTCAGAAGTTCGACAATAACGTTGAAACGAAATATCAAAAGACCGCTCACGATCGCAACGTTTTGGCATTTGGCCAGCGTGCCTCATCGGGAAGCCAATTAAGGACCTACCGACTTGCATTGGCCGGAACGGGTGAATATACGGCCTTCCACGGTGGAACCGTTGCCGACGGATTGGCAGCCATGAACACCTCGATGACCCGTGTCAATGGTGTTTACGAGCGCGAAGTAGCCATTCGAATGGTCATGGTAGCCAACAACAACCTGTTGGTCTACACCGACGGTGCTACCGACCCCTACACGAATGGAAACGGAAGCACTATGCTTGGAGAGAACCAGACCAACTGCAACAGTGTAATTGGTTCGGCCAACTACGACATAGGTCACGTGTTCTCAACAGGTGGTGGCGGTGTGGCTTTTCTGAACGCCCCGTGTGGTTCTAATAAGGCACGCGGTGTGACCGGACAAGGCTCACCAATAGGAGACCCGTTTGATATTGACTACGTGGCACACGAAATGGGTCACCAATTTGGAGGTAATCACACCCAGAACAATAGCTGTAATCGTGCCTCGAGTGCCGCTTTTGAACCTGGATCAGCAGCAACTATTATGGGTTATGCAGGTATCTGTGCGCCCAATTTGCAGTCAAACTCAGATGATTATTTTCACAACCATTCGTACAATGAGATTATCAACTTTTCGGTAAACGGAAGTGGTAACAGCTGTGCTGTAATTACCAGCACCGGAAATGGCGTTCCTTCTATAAATGTAGGTGCCGGAGGCTGGACTATCCCCCATTCTACCCCTTTCGAGCTCACTCCGGTTTCGGCAAGTGACCCGGATGGTGACGAACTTACCTATTGCTGGGAAGAGTACGATTTGGGTCCGGCTACTGCAGCCGGTGACAATAACCTCACCAACCCCTCCGGAAATCAGCCAACGTTCCGTAGCTGGAAAGGCACTACAGACGACACCCGTGTCATTCCAAAAGTGGATGATTTGGTAAATAATACTACAACCATAGGTGAGCACATTCCGGATTACACGCGTAACTTCAACTTTCGTTGCACCGTGCGCGACAACCGCGCTGGTGGTGGCGGTGTGAATGATGACCAACTGACCTTCAGTATGGACGGTAATTCGGGACCATTTGTGGTTACTTCTCCGAATACTGCTGTTACTTACCTGGGCAACACTATACAGACCGTAACCTGGGATGTTGCGAACACAAACAATGCACCGGTTAGCTGTGCCAATGTTGATATTTATTTGTCCCTTGACGGTGGGTATACATGGCCAATATTGCTAGTATCGGGAGTTCCCAA
>JAGQVX010000043.1 GCA_020437755.1 Flavobacteriales bacterium | reverse complement strand
CAGGGCATCATCCGGATTGATGTTCTTGAAGCGTGCAAAATTGACCAGGCTAAAGAGCAAATCCCCAAACTCCTCCTCCATACGAGGAGAGTTGCTATCGGCTTCGACCTTGAATTCATCGATCTCTTCCTGAACTTTTTCCCACACTTGTTCGGGTTTTTCCCAATCAAATCCCACTCCGCGAGCTTTATCCTGCACGCGTGTGGCCTTTACCAGCGAAGGCAGCGAAGTAGGCACCCCGCTCAGCACGCTCTTGTTGCCTTCTTTGAGTTTCAGTTTCTCCCAATTGGCCTTCACTTCTTCTTCATCCTGCACTTTCACGTCACCGTAAATATGGGGATGGCGCTGTATCAGCTTGTCGCAAATAGCATGCAGGGAATCGTGAATATCGAAATCGCCTGTTTCGGATCCTATCCGTGCATAAAACACCATATGCAAGAGAATATCGCCAATTTCCTTTTTGATCTCCTCCATATCCCCGTCGAGAATGGCATCGGTGAGTTCGTACATTTCCTCAATCGTGAGGTGGCGCAGACTCTCCATGGTTTGTTTCATATCCCACGGACATTGCGTTCGCAGGTCGTCCATAATATCCAGCAGGCGGCCAAACGCCTCCATTTTTTCCTCTCGGGTGTGCATGTGCTGTGTTTTGAGGCAAAGGTACAGGTCACTTGGCGGTAGTGCGAGTTTTACAACCGTCAAGTTCTCAACATTGGCGTGCATGTGCTAATTTAGCGCGGTCATGAAGGGGGTGAAAATTGCATGGGCTGTCATAGCCATTATCTCATGGTGCCATTCGGCAAATGGCGCTTCGCTTCATTCCCATGCATCCACCGATTCGACTGCAATCGAACCTGCGCAGCACTCCATTTGGCGCATGCCTTCCCTTGCCCTTGCTGCTCACTACGGATATTTAATACCGCACCGAACTGAAATTCAGGGACTTGTAAAAACACATACCCGGGCTTTTGAAATCAATGTAGAATGGCTCACGACCGGAGTAAAAAAATGGCATGCGCTGTATAAACGTCCGTATATCGGTATTGATGCATGGCTTTGTGATCCGGGAAATCGGGAGTTGATCGGACAGCAATACGGACTGATACCTTATGTGCGCTTTCCGCTTCGCTATGGAAAACGCTTTGGACATGACTTAAAAACCGGAGCCGGCGTGGGGTACACGACCAAGACCTGGGACCTTGAAAACAACACAAAAGCATTGTTTATTGGTAGTCCATTCAACGCGGCCATTAACCTCCAATACGGCATGCAGGCCTTTGTGAGCGATGCTATTTCTCTGAGTCTGGGTTTGCGTATTACGCATTATTCCAATGGCTCGTTCAAAACTCCGAATATGGGGACCAACATCGTGACGCTTTTCGCGGGGTGCAAATGGATTGCGCCTACCAATCGGCGGGATTGCGCTCCTCCTGAGATAAACTTTCTTTCGGTCCTTCCCAAAAGGTGGAACTTGCAGATAGGGATTGGATTTGGCATGAAGGAAATATCTGTACCTCACCAGCCACGCTTTCCCGTGTATTTACTGAACCTTACCGAATCGTACCGCATTGGTGAAAAGGTGTCAATCGGCGCCGGACTGGATGCCTTTTACACCTCATCGCTGCGTTACCAGCTGGAATTGCTCGATCGGGACAGTCGTCCAAATGATGCTTTACGACTGGGATTGTCGGGCGTGTTCACTATGCATTTCGGTAAGACCGATTTCATCTTCGCAACGGGGGGATACTTTTACGACCGCACCCACCTCGATGGCAGCGTGTATTCACGCGTGGGATTGCATTATCACTTTACGCCTCAACTGGTGGGTGGGTTCCGCTTGAAGACCCATTTCGCCAAGGCCGATCACCCTGAAATCATGTTGGGATGGTGCTTCTGATCAAACGATATAGCCTCTTTGTCTTGCTTGCCGCACTGGCAACCTCTTGCGATCGCCAGAATGCACCCGACTGCTTCCAGCGTGCCGGCGAATGGACTGTCGAAACCCGTGAAGTAGGCGCACATGTAACGCTCATCGAGGTACGTGATGTCATTGATCTTGTTCTCCACGACCATGATTCATTTTACCTGGAAGTGGAAGGTCCGTACAATCTGCTCAACGATATTGAGACCAGTGTAGTTGACGGAAAGCTCACCATTCGCGATCACAATACGTGCAACTTTGTGCGCAAACTGGGACTGCGGTATAAAGTGCATGTTTACGGAGAATTCCGACAATTGGAACACTGGGGCGCCGGTAATGTGGAAACCGACGGGGTATTGGAACGCACCAGTTTGTACGTGGAAAACCACAGTGCTTCGGGTTCCCATTATGTGCGCATCACGTGTGATACGCTCAGTTACAAAACCCATACGGGAACGGTTGATGTAACCCTGGAAGGTACTGTGCATCAACTGTATATGTTTAATCAGGGGTACGACTTTATGGACGCACGGGGAGTGTTAGCGGAGAAGGCCGTTGCGCACTCCAATTCCATCAATCGCATGGATGTAAGAGCGACCGACTATCTGCAAATCAACATTCGGTCGGATGGAGATGTTCACTATTGGGAAGTCCCTGCATCGCTCAATGTGATAGGAAATGGCAGTGGGTCGGCTATTTTAGAAGACTAGATCGCTGTGAACTAATTTGTGATTTTTGTGACGTTTGGGCAATGATTACCTGCTACCTTTGCAGCATGAAAACAGTGCTTTTAGCCATCGGATTGCTGGCTCTGGCATTTGCCGGAATCGCCATCAAAATTCTCGTGAAGAAAGACGGGAAGTTTTCGGGCACCTGCGCCTCCAACAACCCCATGCTTCAGGAAGAAGGTGGTACGTGCGGAGTATGCGGTGCACGTCCGGAGGAACAATGCAAAAAGACCTGACCTGTCTAACCCAACAGGCTTGATCTGAAACGATTTAACGAGTTTTACGCACAAACCGGTTTATCCCCTCAACACCTGGAAACCGATTCAATTCGGAATCGGTTAATCCTCAAGGGTGTTTCAATCCCAGTTCCTGCCCTTTTTGAATCATGAATTCCCACGCAGCGTCCCTTTCATTGGGGATTGTGCCCTCCAGTATGCCGTCTTTAATGGCTTGCTTGATCACGCCTATTTCCCGACAAGGACCAATGCCATAGTGCTCCATGATATCCTCACCGGTTACCGGAGGTTGAAAATTGCGGATGCGGTCCTTTTCTTCCACCACCTCGATACGTTCAAGAACCTTTTCATAATTGGCCAGGTAGCGTTTTACCTTCTTTTCATTCTTAGAGGTGATATCAGCCCTGCACAAAATCATCAGGTCATCGATATCTTCACCGGCCTCGAACACCAATCGACGCACAGCCGAATCGGTAATGGTCTCCTTGGTGAGGGCGATGGGACGCAAATGCAGAAATACCAACTTTTTCACATAGCGCATCTTGTGGTCCATAGGCAGGCGCATGCGTTTGAAAATCCGGGGAACCATTCGAGACCCCATATCTTCATGTCCGTGAAACGTCCATCCGATACCCGGCTGAAATCGCTTGGTAGGAGGCTTGGCTATATCGTGCATAATGGCTGCCCACCGCAACCACAGATTATCACTATGCTCCGCCACACCTTCGAGCACCTCCAGGGTATGGAAGAAATTGTCTTTATGGCCTTTGCCATCTACATACTCCACTCCATGCAGAGCCTCCATTTCGGGGAATACCAACTTTAGCAATCCACTGTGATACAGCAGTCTAAAGCCTTTTCCCGGATTGGCAGAGGCGATGATTTTATTCAATTCGGTGGTAATACGTTCCTGAGAGACAATGGAAATGCGGTGAGCATTTCTCGAAATCGCTTCAAACGATCCTTCCTCAATGTGAAAGCCCAACTGCGCGGCAAAACGTACAGCCCGCATCATTCTCAGCGGGTCGTCGCTATAGGTGGTATCGGGATCGAGTGGCGTTTTAATCTCACCCGATGCAATGGCTTTGAGTCCGTCGAAGGGATCAACCACTTCTCCGAAATTGGCCGACTGCAAACTCACAGCAAGGGCATTCATGGTGAAGTCGCGACGGCGTTGGTCGTCTTCCAGGGATCCCGGCTCAACCTGTGGATTGCGCGAGTCTTTGGAGTAGGATTCCTTGCGGGCGCCCACAAACTCCCAGTCCAGACCATCGTGCACAAATTGGGCAGTACCAAATCGCTTGTACACATTTACGCGGGTGGCTTGAACACGCGAGGCGCATCGTTCTGCCAGTTCAACCCCGTCTCCGTCGCATACGATATCCACGTCTTCTATAGGCCGTTCCAGGATCAAGTCCCTCACAAAACCACCTATCGCAAAGGCCTGAACGCCCATTTCGCGGGCTTCCTCGCCAATGATCCGAAACAGTGGATGTGATAGGAATTGCTTGAGATTCATCATTACTTGCGCAAAATACTGATTTGTCCGCCGAGTCCCAGTTTAATCACGGCGCTCGCCCGTCCTCCTTGTTCATCCTGGCGAAATGGAACAATATAATCGACCTTGTTCTTCAATTCTTCACTAATCTCCCGAAAAACCGAAGGAGAAGGTTGTCCGGCAAAATTGGCTGAGGTACTGACCAGCGGCTTGTTCAATCCTTTGATCATGAATACGCATGTTTCATCATCGGTTTTGCGAATGCCAATACTCCCGTCTTCAGCGGTTACCCCCTCGGCAAAGTGAATGCCTTCGGGGTAAATAATGGTGGTGGGCTTGTCGGCGCAGTCAATCAGGTCCCAGGCCACTTTGGGAACGTCTTTGACATAGCGTTGCAACATACCGTCTTCCGCCACGAGCACCAGCATGGCTTTACCTTCTTCACGTCCTTTGACGGCGCGCAACCGGTCTACGGCTTCCTGATTGGTAGCATCGCAACCCAGTCCCCAAATGGTATCGGTAGGGTACAAAATCACGCCTCCCGAGCGCAGAATACGCACGGCTTCTTTCAGTTCTTCCTTATTCATGATCAGGTTTTAGCACAAGGCCAAATGGCTCAGTGTGCAGGTGTGGCAAGGTATTCCAGTACGTTCCGCTCTACACGTTCCAGCACGTTATCACTGTAGTCGGGTTCAAATGTTGAACCGGTCACACGTTCGAATAATTCGATGTAGCGACGGCTCACTGAATCCACAAATTCATCGTCCATGACGGGAACCTGTTGGCCTTCTTTACCCATGAATCCGTTGTCCATGAGCCATTCACGGACAAACTCCTTTGAAAGTTGTTTTTGCTGCTCTCCCCTGGCCTGACGTTCCTCATATCCTTCAAGGTAGAAGTAGCGCGAAGAATCCGGAGTGTGAATTTCGTCGATGAGGTATACCCGGCCATCTTTCAATCCAAACTCATATTTGGTGTCTACCAAAATCAACCCCTGTTCACGCGCGATCTCGGTGCCCCGTGCAAACAGTTTTCGGGTGTAGTCTTCCAGTTGCACATAGTACTCTTCGGGAATAATGTTTCGTCGCAGAATCTCTTCCCGACTGATGTCCTCGTCGTGTCCTTCGTCGGCTTTGGTAGCCGGCGTAATAATGGGCTCAGGAAAGCGGTCGTGTTCGCGCATGCCCTCGGGCATCGTTACGCCGCACAGCTCACGGAGCCCGCTTTTGTAGGTGCGCCATGCATGTCCGGTAAGATATCCTCGAATAACCATTTCAACGCGAAACGGCTCACAGGCATGTCCCACAGTCACGTTAGGATCAGGCGAAGCGATTTTCCAGTTGGGAACAATGTCGGAAGTCAGATCAAGAAATTTACCGGCAAGCTGATTGAGCACTTGTCCTTTGAAGGGAATACCGCGCGTCAACACCACATCGAAAGCCGAAATGCGATCGGAGGCGATCATCACGAGGACGTCGTTCTCAAGCGTGTACACATCGCGCACTTTGCCGTGGTATACACTTTTTTGTCCGGGAAATTGAAAGTTCGATCTATCGAGAGTTTTCATAATATCCATGTTATGCAGAAATTAGTCGCGGGAGTCCTTTTCCTTTCGATCGCTTTGATCCTTGGGCTTCCGCTCATCTTTTTCAAAGGCGTCAATAATGCGTTTTACCAGCCGGTGTCGAATCACATCGCTTCCATCCAATTCAACAATACCAATGCCCTCCGTGTTTCTCAGCAGATTCACGGCCTTGATCAAACCACTGGGCTGGCGGTTGGGAAGGTCGACCTGACTGGCATCGCCGGTGACAATAAATTTGGCGGATGCCCCCATACGGGTCAAAAACATCTTCATTTGAGGAATGGTAGCATTTTGTGCCTCATCCAGAATCACAAATGCCTTGTCGAGCGTTCTACCTCGCATGAATGCCAACGGCGCAATTTCAATGGTATTCCGCTCGAAATAATCCGATAGTTTCTCATAATGCACCATATCCATCAATGCGTCGTACAGCGGCTGCAAGTACGGATCGAGTTTCTCCTTCAAATCGCCCGGTAGAAATCCCAGGTTCTCCCCCGCTTCTACCGCCGGACGGGTGAGAATAATG
This sequence comes from Flavobacteriales bacterium, assembly GCA_020437755.1. GTDB lineage: Bacteria > Bacteroidota > Bacteroidia > Flavobacteriales_D > Sanyastnellaceae > JADFAK01. Next base: position 18,695 of record JAGQVX010000043.1, on the reverse strand, counting down.
CGCTTGACCTCTTTGTTTTTGAGGGCCCTCACCGCAAGGGCGACGGCCGTGTAGGTTTTTCCCGTACCTGCCGGACCGATGGCAAACACCATATCGTTTTTACCAATCGACTCCACCATGCGTTGTTGGTTGGCCGTGCGAGCACGCACCTGTGTTCCGCCCGGCCCGTAAACCAGAATCTCGGATGCCTTTGCATTGAAGAACTGCTTATTTTCTCCTTGAAGTAAATCCAGCAACTGCTGATCATTCAGCGAGTTATAACTTTCAATATGATTGAAAATCTGCTGAAGCTTATCTTCAAACAATTCAATTTCAGCAGGTTCTCCTGCTACCTTGAGCGTATTTCCCCGGCCGATAATTTTAAGCTTGGAGAACTGTTTTTTGATGATATTCAGACGCTTGTCATTCGTGCCGAACAACTCTCTTGGGTCGGCTATCGGAATTTGAATTTCCTTCTCCTGCAAGTGTTACGTTTTTCGTGTTGAAAACTGGATTGCACAGCCGAATTCCGGCAATGCTTATTGGCTAATTTTACGCAAAGAAACGAATAATCCTTTTTGCTTACATCACTTACTGGGGATGAGAATTGTTACGCTTACCACCGACCTGGGAAACAAGGATTACTACACTGCTGCGATTAAAGGTGCATTGCTTCGTCAGGTGCCCGAATTGCAAATTGTGGATGTATCCCATGAAGTTAACCCTTTTGATACCCGCCAGGCGGCATACATACTGCGTGGCTGCTGGCAGGAGTTCCCCAAAGGAACGATCCACATCATTGGCGTGAATAGCGATGTGACGGTGGATGAGATGCATGTGATTGTAGAGCATAAAGGGCATTATTTCATCAGCGCCGACAATGGGGTATATTCCCTTTTGTTTGATCATCGTCCGGAAAACGTGTACGAATTGAACCTCACACAAGACACGGACGAGAACACCTTCCCTACCAAGAACCTGTTTGCAAAAGCCGCGGCACACCTCGCGCGTGGAGGCACTCCGGAGGTGATTGGTCGCCGCGTGGAAGAGCTTAAAACCATGGAGAATTTCCGTGCCGTTGTGGAGGAGAACGTGATTAAAGGTTCGGTGATTTACATTGACGTCTATGGAAATGTAATGACCAATATTTCCCTTTCGCTGTTTCGGGAAGTGGGTAAAGGCCGCGACTTTGCCATTATGCTGCGCCGGGCGAGTCTGGATATCCGCAAAATCCACAATCAATACAACGAAGTACCTCCCGGCACGGGCGTGGCTTTGTTCAACCACATGGGCTTTTTGGAGATCGCCATCAACAAAGGGGCTCCCGGAAGCGGAGGCGGTGCCAATTCGCTATTTGGACTAAAAATCAACGACATCGTGAGAATCGAATTCAATGCTAATCAGAATCGTTAAAATGACCTTCCATCCGGAGTTTGTACCGGAGTTTCGATCCCTCTTTGATCAGTTCAAGTCGCGCATTGCCGCGGCCGAGGGCTGCTCACACTTGTCGCTTCTCCGTGATGCCGGCAATGAAAACGTGTACTTCACCTATTCCCACTGGGACGGACCCGAGTTTTTGGAGCTGTACCGCAACAGCGATACCTTTCAGGAAGTGTGGCCCCGCACCAAAGCCGGCTTCGCTGCCCGACCGGAAGCCTGGAGTCTGATTCCCCAAGAACAAAACATTTCCTAATTTCACCCCATAGCTAAGCTCATCACCATGAAGAAGAAAATACTCCTTGCCCTGCTCGTTATACTCATCGGCATCCAATTCATACGCGTCGATAAATCGGTTCCCAAATACAGGCCGTCCAACGACTTTATCGTGTCCATCGCTGCTGATGGTCCGGCGGCAGTCAAGTTCAAGGAGGCCTGTTACGACTGTCACTCCTACGAGACCACCTATCCATGGTATTTCAATATCGCTCCGGTAAGTTGGTGGCTGAAGGGACACATCAATGGCGGACGAAAGCACCTTAACTTTTCGGAGTGGGCCGCTTACAGCGACGACGACCGCGCGCATGCGTTGAAGGAAATGCAGGAGGAAATTGAAGAGAAGCACATGCCTTTGGGATCGTACACGTGGACGCATCCGGAGGCCCGTCTTTCAGATGAAGACCGCGCCATGCTCATCACTTGGCTGGGGACCATTGCCGCGGGCCCGCTGGATTAAGCGGTTAATCGATATACTCCTCTCCCACTACGAGGTCTACACATTCCCGATAGCTTTCACAGGCTTTTCCCAGTGCTACTACTGCATTTCGAGGAGCGATGAGTTCCAGTCGGAAGTAAGGCTCATGAAAAGCAATGCGCATGGTTAATCGCCCCTCTTCGCGATGGGCCATCAACTCTTCCATTACTTTCCTGGCGCTTTGTACATCGGTAAAAATGCGGGAATGCAATTGTATTTCAGGGACTACGGAGCACCTGATGCAAAACCCATTTGACGAATGTCTTATAATTTCAAAAGTCATTTTCCAATATGCCGGGTTAATAAGTATGTAACCTCACCGTGGAGAAGCACGTCTATATGACGAACTTCGGGGAGCCAAGTCACTTTATCGCTAAAGAAATCAGTTGAATGACTACAACGCATAAGAAAGTGCTCATCACTATCGTCGCCTTAGTGAGCATTTACATTATGGTAATGCCTTAGAGGCAGCCTCTTCGCCATTCGGCAAATGATCATCGGAAGCCCAATTTTGATGGTCGTACCGGACTTTTCGTCCAAAAACCGAAGAAATCAAGCCAAACATCGAAAGTCCTCCATGCAGTGCACAGGGTGGGAGTAATTTTGTGTCATCAAATTCATCACGGAATACCAGACACATGAAAGTTCTCAATACCAATAGCCGTTTTTACCTGCTCATCGCCCTCCTTTTTGTAATACTTGCAAGTCAGCTCAACGCTGCCCCTCTTACTCCGGGAAATACACACGATCAGCTCATCGAACGCATTGCTCCAAGCTTTATGGAGGCTGACTTCGATATGGCAACCGGTGCCGGTATGGGAAATATGGAAATGGTTTTTAACGAGTCGTCCTGGATATCGACTCAGGAATACATGATGCACGTGGTCATCCTGTTCACAATAGGCCTGGCGGTTGTTTTGCGTTCAGGGGGTCGTGACCGACTCATTATGTAATCCACAAAATTGGTTAGTTAAGCAAAAAGCAAAATTCAATTAAAGCAGTAAGTTGTTGTTAACACATGACAAGGGAAGAGAGGCTCAACGGAGCCTCTTTGTCATATCAGGGAAATGCGTTTCAACAATGCGCCCCTATGGGCTTTGGATACGGGAATGACCGCCTGACCTATAACTACCGATACATCATCAAAATTCTCCACATGTTCGAGATTCACAATAAACGAGCGGTGAACCTTGAAAAACCGTTGATCGGAAGCTAATTTTTGGGCCATACCCGTCAAGGTGCTGTGCACGATGTGGTTTCCTCCGGTAGTTACAAACTTCACGTAGTCTCCCACGGTCTCTATCCATTGAATGTGATCCGTTTCCAATCGCACATATTGTCCTTCCGACCGCACAAAGAACTGATCCGAAGCGTTCTGAACCACTTGCTGGGCTTTAGTGCGTGATTCCCTTACTTTTTCCAGCGCCTGCAGGAGTCGTGGCAGCGAGACCGGTTTAGCGATATAATCGGTAACCCGCAGTTCAAACGCCTGATAGGCATACGATAAATTGGTGGTTGTGAAGATGATGTCCGGAAGGTGGTCTACGGTTTTTACCAGATCGATCCCGGAAAAATCGGGCATCTCGATATCAAGAAACAATAAGTCGACCTCCAGTTTCTTGAGGAGCGACATCGCATCCAGAGCGTTGTCGCAAGTACCTACAACTTCCAGATCTTCAATACGCGAACAAAGTCGCTCCAGAGAGGCGCGGGCCATTTCTTCATCATCAACAATCAGACAACGTATCATCGTTTCACTCGTTTTGTGTTATATACTCTTCAATGCGCTTGAGCTCGTTTTGGAGCATAGGAAGCGCGCCGCGCACCTTGGAAACTACCTCGCCCACCTCGCGTTTTACTTCTTCCGCACTCATAGTCTCCTTGCGAATGGCATGTTCCAGTCTTTCTACATCTCCATGCCATGCGCCCAACCCCACCATGGGAAACGTTGGTTTAATCTTGTGTAGTAAATTCCCAACTCCTTCCATTTTATCGGTCGCCAACAGGTCTTTGAGTTCCATAGCGTACGCAGGGAGGTTTTTCAGAAAAATACTGAACATGTCACGGGCATACTCCAGGTCTCCTTCATAAAAAGAGTTCAATTGTTCGGTGTCGAGCTTCGGGTTGAACTGGAATCCGGCATCCGCCAAATGGGTTTTTCGTACCGAGGAAGGCAAGTACTCCTCCAGCTTCTCGCGCAGTTGTCGCGGCGTAAACGGCTTGGAAATATGGGCATTCATGCCTGAGTCCAGCGATTCCTTTATGTCACTGTCGAAGGCAAATGCGCTCAGTCCGATAATGGGTGTTTCCTTGTAACTGTTCATGTGGCGAAGCTGTATGGTAGCTTCGTAGCCATTCATCTCAGGCATCTGAATATCCATGAGGACAAGTGGATAGTTGTATTGAGATGCTTTATTTACGCCTTCAATTCCATTGGTTGCCAGGTCAAATAGCACGCCCCATTTCTGAAGTAAATTGCCCAGGTAACGCTGATTTAATGGATTGTCCTCCACGATGAGGATCTTGCGATCATTGGCAAACTGCGTCTCAGAAACGCGCTCCGGCTGGTCGGCTTCGTAGGCCTCCTCCATTTCCGCATTGCGGAAAGGCAATCGAAATACAAAACACGTCCCCTCTCCTATTTCGCTTTGGACTTCAATGGTACCGCCCGACAATTCTACCAATTCACGCGTTATGGCAAGGCCCAAACCGGAACCTCCAAAGTTGAGTTCCACATCATCGGATGCCTGCTTGAAGGATTTGAATATATCCAACAGGCGGTCTTTGGCGATGCCTATCCCGGTGTCGCGGACACTGAATTCTATGAATTGATCGGCTTCCATTGATCGCATGCGGGCGGCGGCGATTTCAATAAATCCCTCCCTGGTGAACTTCGCCGCATTGCCAACGAGGTTCATCAAAATCTGATTTAACATTACATCGTCGCCATGAAGTTGCACCGGTATGCGATCGTCGTAGTCCAGAATAATATCTACCGGCTTGCTCTTCAAATTAAACTGAAAAGTGCGCTGTACGGCTTGAAGGAGTTCACGCAGTTGAAAATTGCGTCCGCGGTACTCCATGGCCCCGGCTTCGATCTTGCTCATCTGAAGGACGTCGGTGATCAGTCCGCGTAGCAAGTCGGCCGAATAATGGACCGAATTCATATACTCGCGTTGTTCCTCGGTCATGGCCGTATCAAACATAAGATGAGTCATGCCGATAATGGCATTCATGGGGGTGCGAATTTCATGACTCATTTTGGACAAGAACTCTTTCTCTGCCTCCTTGGCAGCATTGGCCTCGCGTATAGCGCGTGTGAGGTCACTGGTACGATCCTGCACTTCGGATTCCAGTGAGGCATTGATGCGCAGTACTTCAAGATTGGCCTCGTACAACGCCCGCGCTTTTTCTTCGAGCAGCATTTCAGCTTCTTTCCGTGCGCGGCGCTCCCGGTCCAACATGCGTTTGAGTATGTCGCTTTCGTTCGCCATTAGTCCAGTTGGATGATGAATTCCACTTTTCGTCCGTTGTCCAGGTCGCGACTGGCAATGCGGACCCCCACGTTGAAGTACACAGCACACCCCAGGATGAGTCCGTGGGCAAAGGGGCCCATACATCGGTCCGACAAGTACACCATTCTCATGGTTTGCTCGTTGATCAGTTCCGACTGAAACCGGGGGAGCTGAGCGTCGGGGTATAGCTTGAGTACTTCCGGATGAATAACTTCCTCCACGCTGAGCAGAAAGTCGAAGAAGGAGGCGTTTTCGTTGAAAAAGACGGGGTATTGAGTAGTGAAGTATCCAAATAAATACTCGCCGTACTCTTGAAGGATGGCTCCAAGAGCTGTGTTTCGGCGACGGGCCAACGTGGACATCAGCAGCACGGCATCGGTGTGCGGGTACGTACCTACGGAGGTGAAGACTCCATGGGTACTCAATCCGTCGGATTGCAGCAATTGATCGGCTACGTCCATTCCGTAACGTTCCTCCACCATTTCAAGAAATTGGGTTATGACAACACCTTTCATGTACAAGATTTCTTCAAATCTACTACCGGATTCTCCCCGGTTCTGTAGTAAAAAATCCTACTTTAGTGTAGCCCAATGCATACACTTCTAATTGATCTCACCTTATGAAAACCCTCATTGTTTCTCGTTTCATTGTGCTGGTTTTGATTACACATTTGCCCTTGTGGCTGATGAGTCAAACCTGCTGCCAGACCTCCAATTCCGATTTTTGCATGCTCGCTTCCGACCACTCTTTTGTGGCGGCGCACGACGAGCCGGTGGCTTTGAGCTATGAGGCACTCGGGGCTGATATCACCTTTCCCGTTGAAGGCGAGGAAGATGCACGGGCGTATATAATTCGTACCGCCCGTCCTTCTACCAATTACCTCTTTGTATTCCACGAATGGTGGGGACTCAACGATTATATGCGGCGTGAGGCCGACGGACTGTACAGCGAGTTGGGTGAAGTCAATGTGATATGCATCGACTTATACGATGGCGAAGTCGCTACCGACAGGAATCACGCAGCGCAGCTTATGCAAGGTGCAAATGAAGACCGTATTCGCGCCATAATTGACGCTGCTTTGTACTACGTGGGGCCTAATGCCTGGGTCGCTACCATAGGCTGGTGCTTTGGCGGCGGGTGGTCGTTGCAGGCTACCTTAATGGCGTCGAAACACGCTGCTGGGTGCGTGATGTATTATGGTATGCCCGAAAAATCGGTGGAGAAACTATCGGCTCTTCAGGCGCCGGTTTTGGGGATTTTCGCGTCCAAAGACGGCTGGATCACTCCCGAAATCACTCAGGAATTCGAACAAAACATGCTGCAACTGGATAAGTCGCTCGATTTGGTGGTTTTTGATGCGGAACATGCCTTTGCGAACCCCAGCAATCCGCAGTACGATAAAAAAGCCACAAAAGAGGCGCACCAAATAGCTTTGGATTTCCTCCGTGCCATGTTGTTGGATTAAGCGTGAATAACTTATTCCGACTGGCGTAGCAACTTCCCTCGGGTGGTATAATTTCGCACCATGCGGTTAACTGTTGTATGCTTGGTACTCGTGTTGAATTGGCCATTTGCCTTGTGCGCACAAGATGTCCAAAACCTCGATTTCCTGGAAAAATGTACCGATTCCAGCGTCAATCAGTGGCTCAGTACGGCCTTCAAAAAGCGATTCCCGTCTTACTTTGATTATGACCAATGTCCGCCGGCATTCCAGCACGCTCAAACCGACGGCTCAAGTCAGGGTTTGGATCTTGAACTTGCCCGTCCCCTGCTCTATTCCGATCATTTGCTGGATCTGTGGCTCAATGCCGATTGCGACAAATTTATCCACATCCGCGCCCTGGCCGATCTCTATTTTCCGCTGTTCGATAAGAAGCTGAACGCCTTGGGAATGCACCGCGATTATAAGTACCTGGCGGTGGTGCTAAGCGGACTGGATGCCTCGTACGTCAAGGGTTCGAGAAGTGGGCTTTGGCACCTGGAATACGTTGTGGCGCGCAAGTACAAGTTGCAAATCACCGATCAGATTGATGAGCGTAACGCCGCCGATATCAGCACGGATGCAGCCCTCACGCACCTGTTGTTTCTTGAAAAAATGTATCCCCAGGAGCCTGCCAAGGTGATCCTCGCTTTTATGGGCAGTGTTTCATTGGTGGAAGATTATGTGGCATCCGCCAAAAGCGAGGGCAAATCCTTCGTCGATGTGCTTTCCGCCAAGGATCGCGCCCGACTCGAAGCATTCTACACAACGTCGCGACTGTTCGAATCACTCGAAACGAAGAACGCCTTGTTTGACTACATCGCCATGCTCAATGAGTATGAGAATCAGGTTTTTACATCAACCGTTTCCTTCAAGGCGATGGAACAATTGCTCCCCTCCACTTCGGGTGAATTGCACGGCCTGAATCCGGTGTACGTGGGAAATGAAATACCGGGGATGTATCGCGACGTTCCGTTCATCGTGAATACGGCATCCGCCAAATGGATTACAGCGCATGGCGACAGTCTGTACAACTGGACCGAAAAGCAGCACGAAGCAGACCTGGCCAGGCGCAATAAAGACGTGCAGCGCATGGAGCATGGCGTGCCTGCGCCGGGCACATACGACGAGATCCACTACACCGTGCGCCAGGGCGATGTGCTCGGGGTGATTGCGGAGAAATTTGGCGTTGGCGTATCGGAAATCCGATCGTGGAACGGGTTGAAGGGCGACATGATCTATGCCGGACAGGACCTCGTGATTTACGGCAAGAAGGCCACCGACAAAGAACCTGTGGTGGAACAACGTACCGAGAACAAGCCCCCCGAAAGGAAGCCCTCCGCTCCCAAATCGGAGGAGTATTCGGAATACACGGTGAAGTCGGGAGATAGCCTATGGCTTATCGCCCGCAAGTTTCCCGGAGTGAGTGCCGAGAACATTATGGACTGGAACAACTGCGACGAAAACATCCGCCCCGGGCAGATTTTGAAGATCTACAAGTGAGGATAAGGCATTGTACCGGGTGTGAACCGGGACTGTAGTTTCTGCCTGCCATTTGGCGTATGCCTGGAAAGCTACAACTCACCTATTTATTTCCCTGACATGTGCCTACTTTCCCTTCTTGCACAACGACGTAAAACCAATCTACAACTGCCCTTTCACCAAACGCATTTGCGCTTGTCGCTCCTTGTTGGAAACCGTCAAAAGGTACACCCCATCGGAAAGTGCAGATAGGTCGAGTACCGACTGCGAGGCAGCAGCGCCAGACTCATAAACCACTCGGCCGGCCATGTCAATCACCCGAATCACATCGGTAGTTTGCAAACCGGAAAGGGTGTAGATACCCGCACCGGGATTGGGAAACACATTCACCGCCTGTGCCCATGATTCTTCAACTCCGTTGGGCAAAATGGTCACTTCCAACTCCATAAGATGCGAACAGGAAATTTCCTCGTTGTACACCGACAATGAAATGGTGTACACACCGGGCTCATCGTACGTGTGTGTAGGTATAGCCTCATCGGTGGTAAACCCATCACCAAAATCCCACGCGTAGGTATCGGCATTGTTGGTAAGGTCGGTTACCGTGAACGGTACACCGGCTTCAATGGCATCGGGAACGCTAAAGCCGGCATAAACCGCATCCGACATATCATCTGCGTAACGCGGTAAAAACTGGTATCCCGAGTCGTAAGGTGAGGAAGAATCAAACTGTCCGCCGATTCCCACTACGTTGAATACGCCAAGCGGGGCCTCGGTGCCAAACAAGTCAACATCGGCATCGATACGCATGGTAAAGGACAACGAGCCTGCGGTGATTTCCACGTTAAAGCCCGGTTCTTCATTGGTCCACTGTGCAGGATCAACCAACTCCACGCATTTAAGCTCTACGAGAATAGATTCGGTATCCTCGTTGTGTTCGCTGGAAATTATGGGCTCCGTCAATGCCAGGCCCGATTCCATATACAGGATGGTATCCGGAATGATTTGCGTGAGTCCGTTGAATTGATCAATCACACCTACCACGTGAATGCTGTCGCCTTCATTCACCGTGTATCCAAAGCTGGAAGTACCGTGGTACACCCCTATTCCGCCGGTTTCATCAATCAGGGTGAATTGCACACCATCAGGGTTTAAGTTGTAGCCGTGTACAATTCCCCTCAATTCACAGAGCACGTCGAGAGAATCGGCTACGGCATTGTCGTCTTCACCATGGACTTCGGCAATGCTGTACAGCGGAATATTCTGATCCGAGGCCAGAATAACGATGGTGAGCTGAGCAATGAGCACCTCTACTTCGGGCGTTATGGCCGTGAGCTGAAGGATAATGGTTTCCTGTCCCTCCATCTCTTCATCATCAAAGGAAACCAGTGAAAATTGCTGGTCGTCCAAATCGCCTTCAGGGAAATTCAAACTTACCGGGAAATCGTTTTGAAAATCAACACCTTCCGTGGCGGTGCCTCCTGCCAGTGTCACTTCTGCATCCACGGCTGCTACCGGAAAGCTAATCTCAACCGGGATATTCAAGGTGTTGCCTTCCAGGATGTAAACCGTTTCCTGAATAAAGGTGATGGTAGTCGATTCACTGAAATTGCAGGGGACCGTAGTGTGTGACCCCAGGAAAGTGAATGTATTGAGCGGATGAACATCCCACTGCAAAGTGCCTTCTGTCCAGGAATCAACACCTTGTGTCACCAGGATATTGCGCACCAGCGTGTGTTCGGCCATAGCTTCGGGAACGCCATTTACGTCAAACGCAATAGCCGGATTTTCTCCAATAACACCCATAATATCAATCAACTCATTGCCATTGTACAGCACAATAGCATCGTTTCCGTTGAACCAGCTCACCGCCGCCGTTTGGTCGGCCTGGTTGAGAATGGCCGGTGCCGATTCGGAGTGGCAAATAACATAGACATCTCCGGGTTCCAGTATACCGCTCAAATTCAACTGGTTGTTGGGGGTTCCGTTTCCATTGTTATAGGTAGACACCACGTACGGCCCCAGGTCGATTGGAAACGGAGTAGGATTGTAGATCTCCAACGCCTTGTTGTTGCTGCTTCCCTCAATGTATTCCGAGAAAAACAGGTCGCTGCAAGAGCCCGTTTCCGGACATTCCAGTTTCTGAATCTGTACATAGTTCTCGGTAAGATCATAGCATTCGGTTGCCTCAATATTGGCCAGGAGTTGGCCTGCGGCAAATGTTTCATCGACAAGCTCGCCCAAATAGGCAAATCCATACACATAACAGATGCCCTCCGGTGCGTCGAAAAAGACGTACTCTTCGTCGTCAAATGTGGCGAGAATCACCCCCTCGGGCGTGGTGATGATGTACTGCATGTACACAAATTCCTCATCGGTGATTTGCTCGAAGAACAGTGCCGTTGCCGAACCGTTGGTACACACCGCACCTGTCTGACCTCCACCCTGCAGTTGAACCATTCCGGCATCGCAAGTGGGAGCGCCGCAATTCTCTTTAATTACTGTTATTGAGTTGAGCGATATTGAGGTGCACTCGGTACCCGAAATATCAGCGAGGTTCTCGCCAGCCTGCAGTGTGGCCGTGTTGAGTTCACCGCTATAGGACAGTCCATAAACAAGGCATTCGCCAAATGCGGCTCCATAGAAATCCACTTCCATTTCATACTCCACATTCACGATGATATCGTTGACATCGCAAACGACCAGGGCGTAGTTGTCGCCGTCTACAGCATTTTGTGCTTCGAACTGAACAATTTGATTCACTTCATCGGCGCAAACCGTTATAACCGCTTCATCATCGCCATCGACCGATAACACACCGCCCTCGCATTGGAGGACGTTGGTATAGCCCGGCGTAGGAAGCTGAACAACATAAGTCTCCGTAATTCGAGGGGCGCCGCCGTCCGGCAGTCGCGACATGGAATGGAGTGCTGAATTCCCCAAGGCCGATTCGTTCACTTCTACCTGTCCGGCTTCGAGCAGCACCAGCAAAGCCGGTTCGGGCACATCATCAGTGAGGTACACGATGGCATCTACAACCACATCTACGTTGATGGGGGTATCATTGGGATAGTCTGACGAATCTCCTTCTACCAGGGCTACGGCATCCGGACCGCTTTGCAGCGCGCCATTGGCGAAGGTCAGGTCCACTCCGGGAACTCCGGGATTTCCGATCAAGGCGAAACCGTTCTCATCGGTCATCAATCCGTCGAGGTCAATGGACAGGTACGACAGTACATCTGCGCCATTGAAAAACACGAGGGTCAGTCCGTCGAGAGGTGTATTCGGGTCGCCGTAGAGCTCCACAAACTCCAGGTTATCGAGTCCGGGGTTGTCCGTGTCGACTTCATTGATTACCACGGTAGCCGCGCCATTGGATTTGGCGAATGCCATACTTGCCGAATCCTGATCACCACTCCAGATGGTAGCGAGCGACAGGAACATATAATAGAAGATATTCATAGGTAAAATTGAGGGGCAAAAGTAATGGCAATCCCTTAAACTTTATGTGAAATATTGATAAGGAATAGCAGTCCCAATGTTAGGAAAACATGAAAGAACAAAAGTCACCATTACAAATTTGTTAAAGGTGATAATGAGCACCCATGGGTATGGAATCTTGGAATACTTTTGCCCCCGAACCAAAATTCCTTAATACCTAAATTAAGATGCATATTAGATTTACCAATTGGGTGCTGAGAGCAGCTATGCTTTTTGCAGCACTTACCGTTACGCAGCTTGCTTTTGCACAGTTGTGGACAGAAAGCTTCGAAGTAGACGGAGAAGGCACTGCCTATACGTCTTCCAACACCTTTAATGATGGTCCGGCCGACCACTTTGGCCGAACAGACGGCACGAATGTTACCGGAGGATACACCGGTCAAAACGGCACGTTTTTCTGGGCCGGAGAGGATCTCGACGACAACGGAGGTGACCTCGATCCTTCGAAAACACTGACCTTCGCCGCGATCGACGTGACCGGAGCCACCAGTCTCGAATTCCGTGGATTGTTTGCCACAGGAACACCTGATGGTGGCTGGGATGACTCAGATGTTTTCATGGTTGAATACAATATGGACGCCGCAGGTTGGAACACCTTGCTTGCCATGACCACCGATCTTCCCGGATCGAATCAAGGCATGTACTACGACACCAACAACGATGGTATTGGCGACCTGATGATGACTGCTACTTTCCAACAGTTGATCATTCCAATCCCGGTTACCGGAACGATCCTGGAACTGCGTGTTTCAGCTACCGCCAACTCGGGAGGTGAGCAATTTGCATTCGACAATTTCCAGGTGTTTGACGGAGCCATCTCCGTACCCGGTTGTACGGATCCTGCAGCAGACAACTATAACCCGGGAGCCACCGTTGACGACGGATCATGTATTTACTCGGGTTGTACCGATTCAACGGCCTTGAACTACGATTCAAACGCCAACAACGACGACGGTTCGTGTATTTTCACATTGCCTAATCTCGTCATCAACGAAATCCACTACAACGGTAATGACGGAGCCGGATATCCGGATTCAGACTATGAGTTCCTGGAAATCTACAACAATGATGTAGTATCGGTTGATCTTGAAGGATACTACTTCGTAGGCGTTACATTTACCTTCCCTGCGGCTACTACCATTGCTCCGGGAGAATACGTTGTGATTGCTTTACTTCCTGCAACGTACTCAGGCAATGGATACCAGGTATTTGGATTCACCGGCGCTTTGGGCAACAGCGGAGAGACTGTTCAATTGTTTGATTCAAACGACCTGTTGGTTGATGAAGTAGCCTATAGCGATACCGGAGACTGGAGCAGTACACCCGATGGTGCAGGTCCTTCATTGGAGTTGATCAACCCCGACATGGACAACAACCTCGGAGCATCATGGTGCGGTGCTGGTCCTGACAACGGAACACCGGGAGCTCAAAGCAGCTGCTTTGCCTTGATCGTTAACGGATGTACCAATCCGGCGGCAGATAACTACGATTCTACGGCCAACGTGGACGACGGCAGTTGTATCATCGGCGGTTGTACTGATACTACCGCAACCAACTACGACCCTACTGCAACTTATGACAACGGTTCATGTACGTATGTACTTCCCGACCTCGTAATCAACGAGATTCACTACAACCCATGTGTGGATCAGGGAGACGACCTCGTGTATGAGTTTATTGAAATTTACAACAATGACGTAGTGGCCATTGACCTTACCGATTATCAGATTGTAAACGCATTTGTATTCACCTTCCCTGCTGCCTCTTCTATTGCACCGGGCGAATACATTGTTATTGCCATTGATGCTACTGCATACAGCGGCAATGGATACCAGGTATTTCAAATGACCAGCGGCGGACTGAACAACACCAGTGAGCCCGTAACATTGGTTAACGCTTCCGGACAAACCGTTGACGAAGTGACTTACGCCGACACAACTCCATGGCCTTCTCAGCCTGACGGTTTCTGTCCGTCATTGGAGCTGATTGATCCGCTTTTGGACAATGCTGATGCTGCCAACTGGCAAGCGTCGTGGGTTCCAAACGGAACACCGGGCGCTGAGAATTCAACTGCTCCTCCGGCGACTTCATATACCATCAACGAACTCCAAACCGTGGATCACTCTTCGGAATTGATAGCCGTTACCGGTGTTGTAACTGCAGTTTACGCCAGCAGCAACCTGTTCACCATTCAGGAGAGCCAGGGAGCCTACTCAGGTATCTGGGTGGAAGGCAGCGGCGTAGCTTTGGGCGATGAAGTAGACGTTGAAGGTGTGGTTATCGAGTCGTTTGACCTGACCTTGATCACCGGAACAACCATCGTAGTTCAAACCAGCGGAAACGCGTTGCCAACACCTGAAGTACTTACCACGCTTGGCGTTAACAACGAGCAATGGGAAGGTGTATTGGTTGTTACCATTGGTGAAGTAGACAACAGCGACTTGAACTTCGGTGAATGGTCGATCAACGACGGATCAGGTTCGGCAGTTATCGATGACCTCGGTATTCTTGCGGCACCTGCAGATTTGGGAGTGACGTTCGAAGTTACCGGACCGTTGTACTACTCATTCGGAGCTTACAAGATTGAGCCTCGCGATGATATAGACATTGTTCGCTACGGATGTACCGACTCAGCATTTGCAAATTACGATCCGCTTGCGGAAGTGGACGATGCATCATGCGGCAACATCCCAGGATGTACCAACCCGAATGCAACCAACTACGATTCAACAGCTACGATCGATGATGGATCTTGCATCGTATTCGGCTGTACGGATGACACGGCATTGAACTACGACGTGACCGCTACCGATGATGATGGTTCTTGTTACTTCACTGAGCCTTACCTCGTGATCAACGAAATCCACTACAACCCTTGTTTGGATCAGGGAGATGACCTCGTTTTTGAGTTCCTTGAGATCTACAACAATGACGTAATTACAGTGGACCTTTCGGGATACACCTTTGCACAGGGATTCACCTTCACCTTCCCTGAAGGCGCCTCCATTGCTCCCGATGAATACATTGTATTGGCTGTAGACGCAGCTACATACAGCGGCAACGGATATCAGGTATTCCAAATTGAATTCGGAAACCTGGGCAACAGTGGTTCAACGGTTGAACTTCAGGATGCATGGGGCAACGTGATTGATCTGGTAACCTATGATGATATCGCGCCATGGCCTACTTCTCCTGACGGATTTTGTCCATCGCTGGAGTTGATTGATCCTTCAACCGACAACAACGACGGCACCAACTGGCAAGGATCATGGGTAGACAATGGAACTCCCGGCGCTCAGAACTCAACTCCTCCAGCAGGTTGTACGGATCCGGCTGCGGACAACTACGACTCCACTGCAGTTGTGGAAGATGGCTCTTGTGAGTACTGGGGTTGTATGGACACTACGGCATCCAACTACGATTCAACTGCCAACGTTGAC
Source organism: Flavobacteriales bacterium (assembly GCA_020437755.1). Classification (GTDB taxonomy): domain Bacteria; phylum Bacteroidota; class Bacteroidia; order Flavobacteriales_D; family Sanyastnellaceae; genus JADFAK01. The sequence continues at coordinate 3,107 of JAGQVX010000043.1, read as the reverse complement.
GACGGTTCATGTATCTACCCCGGTTGCACCTACCCTGAGGCAATCAACTATGACTCAATGGCCAATGATGACGACGGTTCATGTACGTTTGAACTCGGATCACCTTGTCCTACCGACCTGAACAACGACGGAATTACCAACTCTGCAGATTTGCTCCTCTTCCTGGGACAATTCGGCGCAGTGTGTGGTTCATAATACCGATAGCTAGATTGTAAAAAAGGGACGGCCTAAGGCTGTCCCTTTTTTTTGTATCCCAAAAGCCGCAATAATCCCAGGCCATAACCTTAAAAAGCCAGATCCCCCTCCGTACAGACGCGATACTCGCGTCTCCACGGTAATCCCAGGTCAAAAGCCATATACCACACCCATTACCCCAAGCACAACATTAAGTGCAAATATTTACCAATTACATTCTTTTAAATGCAATTATTTTCCCTAACGATCGTTTTAAGTGCAATTATTTTACCATATTTACCAAGAAGACGAAATTAAGTGCAAAAATTTATGAACCTGACGTTACCGGAAATACTGTATAGTTCATCGAATGTAGCAGAGTCGAAAAAAATCAGCCAACTTCAAAAGAAGGGTATGATCCGTAAAATCTTACCTAAGGCTTACACTTCCAATTTTGAAGAATCGGACGAAGCTATTATAAAGAAGCACATATTCCCTTTAATAGCAAGACATTATCCTGAAGCTCTAGTGAGTCATCGGACGGGATTTGAATTTTCATTGTCTCCTCTATCCAATATCTACCTCACCTCGAAACAAAACAGGCTGATCAAATGGCCGGGGGTAACATTGAAATTTGCGAAAGGCCCTGCTAAGCTTGAAAATGACCGTCCATTGTTTGAAGGCTTGTGCGTGTCATCATTGGAACGTTCTTTTCTGGAAAACCTGAGTAGCAGCCGTATAAGTGGAGGAGAATCACGAACAGTGTCTGAAGAGGTGATCGAAGAAAAACTACTCATCCAACTACAATCGGGCGGTGAAAAGAGATTAAATGAATTAAGAGACAAAGCAAAAGAGGTTTCCAAGGTATTGGGAATGCACAAAGAGTTTGAAAAATTGAATCAAAAGATCGGAGCTATTCTTTCCACAAAGCCCATCGATATTTTGAGATCTCCAATAGCAATGGCACAAGCCTTTGGTGAGCCTTATGATCCCAACCGGGTCAACCTCTTTCATAAATTAGCCGCGTCACTCAGAATAAATGCTTTTGAACAGAGGCCCGACAAGGCTTCCACTGCGGATGAATTTAGAAACTTCGCTTTTTTTGAATGCTATTTTTCCAATTACATAGAAGGAACCACGTTTGAAGTTGAAGAAGCTATTGAAATCATTTATCAGAATAAAGTCATCCCAAATCGGAATGGCGACTCGCACGACATAATGGGTACTTTTGAGATTTGCTCCAACAAATTCGAAATGAGCAAGATAGCTTCTGATCCAGCAGAATTTGTTGAGCTATTGAAATCCCGTCATGCTACCATAATGCAAGGTAGACCGGATAAAGAGCCTGGATTATTTAAAGAAAAACCCAACAGGGCCGGTAGTACATTTTTTGTCTTACCGAATATGGTGTCGGGAACACTTAAAGCAGGCTTTGAAGCATTGGCTACCATACCCACTCCACTGGGCCGAGCTATTTATATGATGTTTTTAATCAGTGAAGTACACCCTTTCAATGATGGTAATGGCCGTATTGCAAGGGTGATGATGAATGCTGAATTGGTGCATGCCGGTGAGCAACGAATACTCATTCCAACAGTATATCGTGATGATTATATCGGGGCGCTACGGCAACTTACCCGACGAAGTCTACCAGACGCATTTATGCGAATGCTGAACAGGATTCATGGATACAGTCATTGGTTAAATCCATCGAATTTTGATAATCTGTTGCAACAAATAAAATCCTCAAACGCACTGCAAGAACCCGACCAGGGAAAACTTGATTGGGGCTAAAGATCCAAACATCAAAAAGCCGCCGACCTATCCCCCCACTACCCCCCGTACAGACGCGATTCATCGCGTCTCCCCGGTAATCCTATACAAAAAGCCTAAAAAGAAAAAACCAATCCACCTCCATTTCCCACACTCCCCCCATCACCGGCGCATCACATCCTGCACCGTATCATGAATTATCTTGATTTCCCGTTCATCCCCGGGAAGGGCAATCAAACGCATCCGAAAAGCATTTTCTGCGATCCTCATACCGCGCATTCCGGGAAGCACAGTAATGGAATTGAATGTATCGGCCGACAAACCGCAGGCTGCATTTGATCCTACAAGCCATGATGAGCCAAAATGCTCACTTTTCAGCCCTCTCAGGAACAACATTAATTTGTTGAATAGATTGGCTTTTACAAGCATCAACTTGCAGCCCTCCTGGAGTGGTATGGTGGCGTGTACGCTTAGTTTTTCTGAATACGGACTAGGTTTCAAGTCCGTCAGCCCACCGCCTCCTTTGACATTTTCTAGTTTTTTCAGCGCACTGTAGCTGATTCCATTGATTTGGGCAGTGAACTGTATTCTGTACGCATTCAGGCTTCCCTCTATAGCACCGTCGTGTGCCATGGTAAAGGCCTCCCATTCCCGCGCGATCAGCAGATAATCTTTCACCCAGCTAGTTTCTAATGGTATGCCTGCTTCTATTTCAATGGCCATAATGATGCAATCATAAAAGATCTTCCGACCAAACTACGAATAAAGCACTTTTCAACGGCAAACCTCGAAAGGATATGCTTTTAATCCAGACGGTGATCGATCTGCCGGGGGGAGCGGCAGAGAGAGACGCGATACTCGCGTCTATCCAAGGGGGGAATATGGATTCATGGTGGTGAATGGTGATCGGCTCTCCACACGGCATATTTGTAGTACCTTTACCTCATGCAGCGAATTGCTCAAATGTGGAAATGGATCCGGCTGGTGGTCATACTTACTGCCGGGGCTAGTGTTGCTCTGTGGTTTACGGAAGATCATGCGTTTTCAACCGGGGGTATTATCGGATTCGGATTCCTGTTTCTGGGCTGGGTGCTGCTCTACCTCGCCGCTCAGCGCGTTATGGTCCGACTGTACTGTCCGTTTCGCAAGGTGCAAAGTCT
>JAGQVX010000042.1 GCA_020437755.1 Flavobacteriales bacterium | reverse complement strand
AACACCTCCCATAACCTTTGCACCTTTGCGCCTTTGCGTGAAACAAAAAAAAATGATGTGCTGATTTTCACGCGAAGACGCAGAGACGCAAAGAGGGGGCTGAGATTTCATATCTATTCCCACATGCGGATACCATGGAGCCATTCGGCAAATGGTGAATTGCTTTAATGAACAGGCTTGTTCCCGGAGGAATTGAATGAAGAGGTGAGGGGGTGATTACAGACGAGCACCGATGATGAGTACATCGTCGATTTGCGGGTTGTCGCCTCGCCAGGTGGCGAAGTAGGAGTCCAGGGAGTTTTTGGCCTTGTCGAAGCTTTCCTGACACGTGTTGAGGATCAGGTTTTTGAATAAGGACTTGTTGAGCTTCTTATTCTGTTCACCACCAAATTGGTCGATGTAGCCATCGGTAAACATGAAGAGTGCTGTGCCTTCTTCGAAATACAGTTTTTTGGTGGAGAAGCGGAATGAGCCGTTCAGTTTTTGGCTGAGGACTGTGCCGCCCAGACTGAGGTTGTCGGCCTTGATTTCTTCTACCTGGTTGTCGCGGACCAAAAAGATCGGGTTTTGGGCGCCGGCGAAGGCAATGGAACGGTCGGACCTATCAATGACGCAGAGGCTCATGTCCATCCCATCCTGTGAATTGTCGGTTCCATGCTCTTGGTTGAGCGAGTTTACAATTTCGCGGTGTACTTGTGTGAGTACTTCTGAAGGCTCCAAAATTCCCTTTTCGTGTACGACTTTGTTGAGTTTGTCGTTGGCAATGAGCGACATGAATGCCCCCGGCACACCGTGTCCGGTGCAGTCTACCGTGGCCAGAATAAGTTTGTTGTCGATTTCTTCAAACCAATAGAAGTCACCACTTACAATGTCTTTGGGTTGGAAATACACAAAGGATTCCGGCAGAAACTGTCGGATACGTTCTTCGGGAATCAGAATCGAGTTTTGAATCTTTTTGGCGTAGTTGATGGATGCCAGAATGTTTTGACGCTGCTGGGTGATTTGCAGGTTCTGGGTATTGAGCAGGCGATTGGTTCTTTTCTTCCTGATGAGGCTTCCGATAAGCATGACAATAATGAGTAAAATGGACACCCCGATCACCAGATAAACCCGATCGCGCGCTTTTTTATTGGCTTCTGAAGCAGCCATTTGGGCGGTAACTTCTGCCAGTTCGCGTTCTCTTTTCTCAGATTCATATCGGGCATTCAGTTCGCTTACACGCTGGAAGTTGTTGATGCTGTCCAGTTGTTGTTTTAAGTCCAGGTATTGATCCTTGGCCAGGAATGCTTTGTCATATTGTTGAACCGCCTCATACAGTTGAGACCGCAGCTCAAACACTTCGAGAAGGGTTTCATTGAATTGGTTCTCACGGCTCAGGCGTTCTGTTTCATCGAGCAATGCTGAGGCTTGTGGGAAATCCATTTGGCGTAATGCCACTTCCACTTTTCCCACCAGACAGGCCGTATATTGATGATAATCTTCGTCTTCCAAACTGGCGGCCTGACCTTCGTCGAACCAGTACCAGGCAGAGTCCAATTGATTGTCGTGCAGGAAGAGTTCACCTTTCACCGGGCCACAATGGATGAATTGTCCGTGTGTATTTTGAAACGCATCCAGTTGAGCCGTATAGGTACGAGCGCTGTCGAACTGATTAACTTCCAGGAAATCGGTGGCGATATTGAACAAGTTGAGCGCGGCGCCTTCAAAGTCTTCGAGGTCCATGCTGATTTCGAAGGATTCCCTATAGTGCTTGATGGACTCGGAGTAGTTGTCCATATAGCCGTAAATCACACCTATATTATTCACGATGCTCGCAATTCCCCGTTTGTCGTTGAGCAACCGGTACCAATTGAGAGATTCCTGGAAGTTTTCCAAACCACCGAGGTACTTGCCCTGGATGGTGTGAACGATTCCGAATACATTATAGCATTCGGCCATGGAGGCTGTGTCTTTTGATTCCTGCGCCCGTTGGAATGAATGCCGGGCAAATGAAAAAGCACTATCCGGATTGTTGAACAGAAACTCGCCACTCAATTGCAGATAACAATTGATGTAGGTGGAGTCTTCGCCGCACGATTGCAGGCAGTTGAACAAGCTGTCAACCTTGTGCTGGTCTTGCGCGTGCGAGGTTCCAACCACGCCAATCAGCATGGAGAGCATTGCTATTTTGAGGAGGCGGTGCACGATAGTAAAGTCTATTACATTCCATTTTTACGGAAAAACTTTTAAAAGGTTATGGTGAATATTTTGCCAGAAGTTGATTGGAATTGGAAAATATGCCTATATTTGCACCCCTTTAAAACAAGAGCGAAAAGGAAATGGCAAATCATCAATCAGCCAAGAAGCGAGTACGACAGGACGAGAAGAAGCGCGTTCACAACAAGTACTATCATAAAACTGCAAGAAATGCAGTTCGTAATTTGCGTGCAATAACTTCAAAGAAGGAAGGCGAGGAATTGCTTCCTAAAGTTGCTGCTATGTTGGACAAATTGGCGAAGAAAAACATCATTCACAAGAAAAAAGCTGCGAATATAAAGTCGAGCATTGCAAAGCACGTGAATGGTTTGTAAAAGATATACCTTCATTTTCGAATGACGGACAAAGACCCTTATTCAGGGTCTTTTTTTTTGACTTTGAAAATGGAAGATATCTATGCGTTTCGTGGGATCAAGGCGTTGGCCAGTGAAGATCGTCCGCGGGAAAAATTGGTGGCATTGGGAAAGAGTAATCTGTCGGATGCCGAGCTTCTGGCTATTTTATTGGGATCCGGAACACGGGAAATGAGTGCTGTTGAATTGGCACGCGTATTACTGGAGCATTGCAACAATCACCTTGTTGATTTGGGAAAAGCCAGCATACATGAGTTGATGCGGATCAAAGGAATCGGGGAGGCTAAGGCGATTACGGTCATTGCTGCTCTCGAGCTAGCCCGAAGGCGTGACGAAGCCGTACCTGTGGATCGCAGTAAGATCAGCAGTTCGTCGGATGCCTACCGCATTGTCAAGCCTAAGCTGGCTGATTTAGCACATGAAGAGTTTTGGATTATCATTCTATCGCGGTCGAACCGTGTCAAGCGCACACACTTAATTTCCAAAGGAGGCATAGCGGGAACGGTGGTGGATGTGAGGATGATCTTTGCCGAAGCCATGGCACGAAGTGCAAGTGCACTTATTTTGGCGCACAACCATCCATCGGGAAATTTGACACCCAGCGAGCAGGATATCCGGTTGACAAAAAAGCTAACCGAGGCGGGAAAAATACTGGATATTCCAGTGCTTGATCATATTATTGCAAGTGAGAACGGATACTTCAGCTTTGCTGATGAGTCGATGTTGTAGATAGGAATGAAGAAAATACTTACAGTAATAGGGGCCAGACCGCAAATCATCAAGGCAGCGGCGATTAGCAGAGCGATCAGCGAGCATTTTCCGGACGCCCTTCAAGAGGTGATTTTACATACCGGACAGCACTACGACACGAACATGTCGGAAGTGTTTTTCGAAGAAATGGGCATTCCACGGCCGGATATTAATTTGCAAGTGGGATCGGGCAGTCACGGTGAGCAGACGGCTCGCATGTTGGATGGGATTGAGAAGGCATTGCTTGACCATCGACCGGATGCGTTGTTGGTGTATGGAGATACGAACTCTACATTAGCAGGAGCTTTGGCAGCCGCCAAATTGCATATTCCTGTTGTCCATGTGGAATCGGGATTGCGTTCATTTAACAAACGCATGCCCGAAGAGCTGAACCGCATAACCTGCGATCATTGCAGCACGCTGTTATTTGTACCCACGCAACAGGGGATGGTTAACTTGAAAAGGGAAGGATTCAATATGGATTCTCAGCCTCCCTATACCATGGACAATCCGGCGGTATTCCATTGTGGGGATGTGATGTATGACAACAGTCGGTATTTTGCACAACCCGAGGTTAACGCGAGTGAGGTATTGGAGAAGTTAAACCTCGTGGGAAAGCCGTTTGTTCTGTGCACAGTGCATCGCGACAGCAACACGGACAATCCGACACGGCTGAATGCCATTTTCCGATCGCTGCTGCACATTGCTTACGAACATGACAAGTTGATCGTGTTGCCGCTTCATCCACGCACATTGAAGTACCTGAATGTAAACCTCGATCCGGATGTTTATGAATCGGTAGTTAACTGTCCGAATATTGTCCTCACCGATCCGGTTTCTTATCTGGACATGGTCATGTTGGAAAGCAGGGCTGAGATGGTAATTACGGATTCGGGCGGAGTGCAGAAGGAAGCGTTTTTCTTTGAGAAGCCCTGCATTATATTGCGCAGTGAGACCGAATGGGTAGAATTGGTGGAGAATGGGAATGCGATTATTGCCGATGCTGATCAGGAGAGGATACTTGCTGCATTTGACCAAATGAACGATCGGGGTGATTTCACCTACCCACAATATTATGGTGATGGCATGGCAGCCCGGTTTATTTGCCACACCATACTGGAGTACCTATGAGAATATTGATCTATTCGGATACGGTAAGTCACCGCTTGAAGTACGCTTGTACCGTTGTTTTCAAGTGCATTTTACAGGTGGACTTCATGTTTACGGATCGTCAGAAAGTTTTTACTGAGTTTGACGGAGTTAAGATCAATTATAGTCATCATGATTTACCCGGCATACACGTAAAGCCTGATAAGCTGGTGCTGAGCAGGGGGCTGCAGGAAGTGATTCCCGGAGCATCGACATGGGATGATATGCCGGTTTTGTACCACAACAACCCCGGCGAGCGGTGTCCCTTTGATATTTTTTCTGCTGTCTTTTTCATGTGCTCCCGCTATGAAGAGTATTTACCATTCATAGCCGACAGTAACGGGCGATTCGGTGCTGAGCAGTCGGTGGCCTATCAGCATAATTTTCTTCATCGCCCGGTTGTAGATATATGGGCATATCGGTTTGCCGAGATAATTCAATCGGTTTATCCTTTATGGACACCCACCAAGAGGGAGTACAAGTACCTTTCAACGATTGATATAGATAGTGCGTACGCGTACAAGCACAAGGGATTGATGCGTTCGCTGGGAGGGATTATCAAGGATTTATCGGCTGCGGATATGGACAATTTGAAGCGTCGTATGAAGACCATCATGGGATCCATGCCGGACCCATTTGATACGTATGACACGATGCTGGAGTGGCATAAGGAGCTTGGGGTTGAGTGCGTGGTGTTTTTTCTACTTGCTGATTATGGCATGAACGATAAGAATGTGCCTTACTCGAGCCGAAAGTATAAGTCGTTGATCAAGCGAATCGGGGATTATCACCTCACCGGAATCCATCCGGGGTATATGAGCAATTTTGAAACGGGGCGCATAGACTACGAGATATTCCGATTGAACAAAGCCACCTTACGTCCGGTAACCCGCAGCAGGCAGCATTTCCTCATGTTGCGCATGCCACAGACGTACCGCACCTTGATTTCCAAGGGGATAACAGACGACTATACCATGGGGTTTGCTTCTCATCCGGGATTTCGGTTGGGAACGTGTACAACGATTCCGTTTTATGACCTGGAGTACGAGAGTATGACTAAGCTCAACCTCCATCCCTTCGCAGTTATGGATGCGACGTTGAATCTGTATATGAAGCTATCTCCCGAGCAGGCGATGGAGCAGTGCACGGCATTGATCAACGAGGTCAAAGCCGTTGACGGACAAATGATCAGTTTGTGGCACAATGAATCGTTGAGCGAGATGTGGCATTGGAAGGGTTGGCTGCCGGTATACCGCCACGTTTTGGAGGAAGGTATGCGCAAGTAGCTCGCATCGGTCACAGGAATTACGACCGGATTGATAAAGCTTGTTAAGCTCCCATGAGTCAGGAATGAATTCCTTAAATTTAATGGCATATACCTCCTGCCATGATTCACGATTTAAGTCTCTCAAATTCAGTACTCAATAATTTCGTTGGTGAAGTCCGTGATGCCAAAATTCAAAGCGATCGGTTGCGGTTTCGGCGCAACATGGAGCGGATAGGGGAGATCATGGCTTATGAGATCAGTAAGCAACTGGAATATGAGGAAGTTGAGGTTCGCACACCACTTGCTTTGAAGCATATGTCGAAAACGCGCGATCAGGTGGTGCTTGCCACGATTCTGAGAGCCGGACTGCCTTTTCATCAAGGCTTTTTGAATTACTTCGATGGAGCCGACAATGCGTTTGTGAGTGCGTATCGGAAGTACCTTTCGGCTGAGGATTTTGAGATCGAAGTAGAGTATATTTCTTGTCCGGATCTCACAGACAAGACCTTGATTCTGGTTGACCCCATGATTGCAACCGGAGCATCGTTGGTGAAGAGCTACGAAGCCTTATTGAGAAGGGGCGTTCCACGTAAAGTGGTATTTGCCGGAGTCATAGCCAGCCGTCAGGGAATTGACTTCGTGAAGAAGCGCATTCCCGGAAGTGTGGAATTGTGGGTAGCGGCTGTGGATCCCGATCTTACCGCGAAATCATACATTATCCCCGGATTGGGAGATGCAGGTGATTTAGCTTATGGTATAAAAGATTGATTGGATGACCGGAGCCGAATGGATTGAAATGGGGATTTTCCTGTTGATGAGCATTGTCAAATTTCTCATTACACCTTCCACGATGATTGCGAGGGGATGGGGCTTTTTTGAGACAGTGCTGGTTACATCTTCCGGAGCTGCATTGGGTTCGTTCATGTTTTATCACCTTGGTGATCTCTTTTTTAAATGGATGCAGCGCAAGCGCAAGAAGCCATCCCGACTCTTTACCTGGAAGAACCGAAAGCTCGCGCGCATTAAGTCTTCCTTTGGGGTGAAGGGCCTGATGTTGATCAGCGGGCTGATCTCTGTGCCCATCACTGCTGTCCTGGCGGCCCGATATTTCCGTTCAAACACGACGTTACCGTACATCATTATGGGGTTTTTCATTTGGTCGGTGGTTCTGACTTCTATTAGTATGGGATTTGGTCATCTCATTTCGATCTTTACCGAATGAAAACGTACAAGCACCTGTTTTTTGATCTGGACCGAACGCTGTGGCATTTCGATCGCAATTCTGAGGAAACCCTTCAGGAAATTATTCTCGAGCAGCGATTGCATGATTATGGCGTCTCGGACAGCACTGCTTTTATCCGCGAATACCGCAAGATTAATGAGATGTGCTGGGCACAGTACCGTAAAGGCGAGCTGGACAAGGAGTCACTGCGTGTGATTCGGTTTTCACGTGTTTTGGAGCAGCACGGCGTGCACACACCCGGAATCGCCGAGCGAATGGCCGAAAGGTATGTAGAAGTAAGTCCAACCAAGACAGTGCTGTGCGATGGGGCTATGGATGTCCTTGAGTATTTGAAGGGCAGGGGGTATGTGATGCACATTATAACCAATGGATTTGAAGAGGTTCAGTTTGTTAAGCTCAACAACAGCGGCCTTTCGCCATTTTTTCAGGAGGTCATTATATCGGAAAGGATCGGGTTTAAGAAGCCTCATCCGAAGGCCTTTGAGTTTGCCTTGAGGACAAGTGGTGCGCTCCAGGATGAATCAATAGTTATAGGTGATGACCTGGAAGCCGATGTAGGTGGAGCTCGTAAGGCAGGCATTGACCAGATCTATTACAATCCGGAAAGGCTGACCCATGAGGAAGTCATCACGCATGAAATTGCCCATCTCCACGAGTTGAGGGATTTGCTCTAAATAGGCTGGATTAACATCCTTTGGAGAATGTCTGACCCTCATTTTCTATTTTTGTAGAAAATTGAAATCATGTCTGATCAACCCAAGAAAGGTCAAATAAATATTGAATTGCCGGAAGAAGTAGCCGAAGGATTGTATGCGAATCTGGCTGTAATTACGCATTCACCTTCGGAGTTTGTGCTGGATTTTATCCGCATGATGCCGGGAATGCCTAAAGCTCGCGTTCAAAGTCGTATAATTCTTACCCCTCAGCATGCAAAACGATTGATGCGCGCTCTGGCCGACAATGTGCAGAAATTTGAAGCACAGCATGGTCCCATCAAGGAGCTTACCGGCCCGGAACCCATTATTCCCATGAATTTTGGTGGTCCTGCGGGAGAGGCTTAATTGGTACGATGATCTAGAATTCCATTTGGCGCATGCCGCAGAACACTGCTCTTACTGAGCCTTTCAGTTCTTTCCCATGGAAAGGGGTGTTTTTACCCTTGGAAACCAATGCGTTTCGATCAATAGTTGTTGTTGTCTCCGGATTAAAGACCGTATAATCAACGTGCTCGCCTTCTTCGAATAAGGGGGTGGACAAGCCAAATCGCTTGCGCGGATTGGTAGCGAAACATGCGATGATCTCATCCAGCGAAAGATTATTGCCGGTGGCTGTGATTGCTGCAGCGAATGCCGTTTCCAGGTTGGATACCCCAAATTCGGCATGTTCAAATTCGCATCGCTTGCTCTCTACATCTTGTGGAGTGTGATCGGAGCAGATCATATCTATGGTACCGTCTTTCAACCCTTTGATCAAGGCCTTAACATCGGCCTTAGAACGAAACGGAGGAAGTACTTTGCGATCGGTATCAAAGCCGTTGATGTCGGAATCGTTGAAGAACAGATTGTGCGCAGCAACACCGCAGGTGAGGTTCAGACCGTCTTTTTTGGCCTTGCGCACCAGTTCGACAGAAGCTGCCGTGCTGATCATCAACACGTGCATGGAGCTGTTCTGATAGCGTAGAAGTTCAATATCCCGCTGAAGCCTCATTTCCTCGGCAAGCGAAGGGATTCCCTTTACACCATGCGAAACACTTGTTTGGCCCTCGTGCCAAACACCTCCCGGACCCAACATATTATCGTGAGGGAATACGGAAATGATTCCATCAAAATTGCGGGCATATTCCAGCGCGCGGCTCATGAGTTCCGGTGTATTGACCGGACGCTTGTAATCGGTAAACGTACGTGCACCTGCATCGCGCATGTCGAGTAACTCAGCCAATTGTCGGCCTTCAGCGCCTTCCGAGAGCGTGCCGCTTGGTACGACATTTACCACATGATTGGCAGAACGGTTGAGCACATATTCAATTCCTGATTTGCTGTCGGCAACCGGCTTTGTCAGAGGCATAGTCATAAGCGCCGTAAACCCTCCGTGCGCTGCAGCATCCAATCCGCTATGCAGATTTTCTTTGTGTTCAAATCCGGGATCTCCAAGAAAAGCGCAGGTATCAAACCAGCCCGGAGATACGCAGAGACCCTTTTCCTGAATGACCCTGGCCTTGCTATCGGTAATTCGGGTTCCGATTTCTTTCAACTTTCCACGTTCGATCAACAAGTCTCGGGTTTTGCCGTTGAGGGGTGAGCCCGGACAAACGATAGTTACCGATTTGAGAAGGATGCTCATAGTTAGTTCAGGAGTTTGATCAATAAGATTTCTACCACAAGGAGTATTAGTGCCAGCAAGATAAGAGTTGGCCAGAGTTTTCGGCCCTCATTCAACTCACCAACTTCGGATTTCAATGTTTCCAGGCTGCCGGTGAGGACAGAGAAATTGGAGAGACCCAATGAGGCTAGTTTGTCGCTTAATTCTTCTGCGTCGTAGCTGGTCATTTGGCTTTCGTCTCGTGCGTAGTTGAAGGAAAATAAGTCGGATACCGTGCCTGAAGACACCAATTCATACTGACCTGCCTCTTGAGGCTGGCCGTGCAGATAGATTTCAGTTTGACCTCCTGTGTTGCGGAATCCGGGGAGGAAGTCCAGACCGGTGGCGGCATTGGTAAGGTGGAACGGTTCGTCTCCCTGAGTGCTGGCATTGCTGCTCACCACTTCATCGTAGCCAATGGTATAGGAAATCGCATGTCGCTTTTGAGCAAATTCTGCAATACGCACCACTGACGTCACGAATAGAGCATGCTGAGCAAAATTGGACTTTTCGCTGTCCAATGCTGAAGCCAACACATAGAGCTGACCGCGACCTGAATTGAACTCCCCCAGAAAACAATCACCACCTCTGAGCGTTAGCAAGGGGCTTCCCAATGAGCGGGAGGCCAACATCATTTTGTAATGTTCCTTCACCACCGGGAGGTCCAGGTTTCTGGGTAGGCTTTCAAATACATCTTTGAAGAGGAAGTGTTCCAGGTTTATTTCCGCCACCTTCACTTCCCCTGTCACGGGGCCCGATAAAGGAGCACATCCCATAGGAACCAGTGCCTCGTTGTACGAATCAACATCGATTTCGCTTCCCGGAATCACGAGGGCTGAAATACCACCTTCAACCGCCCGTCTGAGTTCGGAGCCCAGTCCGCTGGTAAGGCGATTGAGGCCATTCACGATAATGAGGTCGAATTCTTGCAATGCGCTGTAGTCCACCCCGAGTTCAGGAACTTTTTGATATTCGAAGTAGGGGTCGTCTTCGAAGATTTTCTGAACGAATGTCGTGTTGCCGCTGCTGATTTCCATAACACGGATACGCTCAGCCACCGAGAAGGAGAAAAAGAAGGAGTCATCAAAAGTGATGGGATGATCTTGAATCTCAATTCGGGCCTTGTGAAATCCCGGATCCGAAACGGTGAATACCAGCGACGTATCAGTGAATTCTCCCGGAATAACATCAAAACTGGCAACGGCTTTCTGAACACCGTCGATGCTCAGTTTTACCGGTAAGTTTTTGAGTTCTTCGTCGCTGTTGTGAGCGATTCGAATGTGGATTTTTTCTGCGGCATCCGCACGTACCACCGGCGCATCAAACCACACGGAATCAATGTAAATATTGCGGCGTGTTTGTCCTATTTCAGGCACCATTCGGTAGCTGATAGTGGAATCGGAGACAATTGCGTCGAGGTCGTGAGTGGATTCCTGCAGGTCGCTAATGAGGTAGGCATTTCGTCCTTCAGACTCATTGTTGAGCAGCGCTTCAGACTGTCGGGAAATAACATCGGAAATAGGTCGTGAGGTAGAAGAAGACTGCACATCATCAATAAACTCAATCATTTCGTCTTTGCTCACCCAAAACTGGTGCCTTCCTTCGAAGTCATTGGTGAGGAGCATGAATTGATCGGTAGGTTCGTAGGCATCGACGATCTCGAGTGCCTTGTTTTTGGCAATGTCTAGTACCCGTCCGCCTTCATTTTGGGCATCCATGCTGAAGCTGTTGTCAATGTAGATGCTCACTGCTTTTTGTCCGGCCGATCGTTCTGCTTCGCCAACCGGTATGTATGGTTGAGCAAAGGCAAAGATGATTGCGGCCATAGCCAGCATTCGGGTGACCAGGATGAGCAGGTGCTTGAGGCGCGATTTGCTTTGAGTTTCCTGGCGAACTTCCTTCAGGAACGATACATTGGAGAAGGCTACCCGCTTAAAACGCCTGAAATTGAAGAGATGCACAAGGACGGGAATTGCCAGGGCAAACAGGGCGTAAAGTATTTCGGGGTAGACAAATTGCATCAAGGGACAAAGATATTTAAGTTTTCTGTTGTTCGGTTGAATTAACAAGCATTTACACAAGCCGCTGTGGTCGGCGCTGCTTCGACCGATTTTATACTTTTACGCGGCACTATTCAGATTATTTTCCAATTGATGTCAAAAGTAGAGTTGAAGGATTTTTTGGACTCCATGGTAGATCGTTACAATCGGCCTGATTTTATTGAGCATGACCCTATTTCCATTCCACACGGGTATTCACGCAAAGAGGACATCGAGATCATCGCTTTTCTGGTAGCGACGATCAGTTGGGGAAATCGCAAGTCTATTATTTCAAGTGCTCAAAAAATCGAGGAGATTGTGGAGCGCGCTCCTTATGAGTTCATTACTGCGCACTCGGAGAACGACTTGAAACGCACCGTGAATTTTGTCCACCGTACCTTCAATGGCGATGATTTGTTGGGGTTTATTGTCGGATTGAGGCGTGTGTATGAAGATTATGGTTCATTGGAAATGGCATTCGCCAAATGGTATTCGTCTTCGCATGACCTTGCCACTACCATTTCAGCTTTTCGCAGAGATTTCTTCCAGGCTCCTCATTTGGCTCGCACCGAAAAACATGTGTCGGACCCTATGAAGGGCTCAGCAGCCAAACGCATTCACATGTTCCTGCGCTGGATGGTGCGCAAGGATGATCGCGGGGTTGATTTTGGAATCTGGAATCAGATTCCCATGAGCGTCTTGTCGTGTCCGCTGGATGTGCATACCGGCAACGTAGCCCGCGAGCTGGGCATGCTTACGCGCAAGCAAAACGACTTGAAAGCCGTGAGGGAGCTTGATCTCGTGTTGAGGGATCTGGATATTGCAGATCCTGTACGGTACGACTTTGCCTTGTTTGGTTGGGGCGAGGAGCGCAAGAGGAAGTCGGGGATTTGAGCCGGCTACGTCTTGGTTTTTAGGTTCCACTTCTTTCTCCATGCCAGGGAAGCCCTGGTCAGCAAAATCAACACTGGTACTTCAACCAGTGGACCCACCACCCCCGCAAAAGCTTCACCCGATTGCAATCCAAAAATGGAAATGGAAACGGCTATGGCCAGTTCGAAGTTGTTCCCCGCTGCTGTGAATGCAACGGCGGCAGTTTGTCCATAGTCTCCTCCCAAAAATCGTGTGCTGAAGAAGCTTACCACAAACATGACCACAAAGTAGATAATCAGTGGTACTGCAATGAGCAAGACGTCGCCCGGGATGCTGATGATCAGTTCACCTTTCAAACTGAACATCACCACAATTGTAAAGAGCAGGGCGATGAGTGTAAGGGGAGAAATGGTAGGGATGAACTTTTGATTGTACCAGTCCTCGCCGTACGCTTTGGTCAAGATCCGTCGACTCAGGAAACCGGCCAGGAAGGGTATGCCTAGGTAGATGGCTACGCTTCGGGCAATATCGATCATGGAGATGTCCAGGTCAAAACTTTTCATCCCCAATTGCGCGGGCAGTACAGAAAGGAAGAGCCACGCATAAAAGCTGTAAGTCACCACTTGAAACAGACTGTTCAGGGCGACAAGGGCAGCGCCATACTCCCGGTTACCGTCGGCAAGATCGTTCCATACCAGGACCATCGCAATGCAACGCGCCAACCCGATGAGTACCACTCCCGTGAAGTAGGCTTCATGTTCCCGAAGGAAAATAAAAGCAAGGGCAAACATGAGCAAAGGGCCTATGAGCCAGTTCATGGAAAGGGAAATAAGCATCACCCTTGAGTTGCGAAAGACCTTTGGAAGCAGGCTATAGTTGACTTTGGCCAACGGGGGATACATCATGAGAATGAGTCCGATGGCCAGTGGTATATTGGTGCCTTCGCGCGACATGTTTTCTATGGATTGCGAAACTGCCGGAAAAAAATAGCCCAGACCAACGCCTACGGCCATAGCCAGGAAAATCCAAAGGGTGAGATAGCGGTCAATGAATGATAATCGGGGCATGGTTTACTGATTGCAATGTGACAGGATATGGAACATTTCACTCGCTATGAGGTTGGATGTATTACGATATTCGAGTGATGCTTGTGTGGTGCCATCAAAGGCACCGGGATCGGTGTATCGAAGGGCAATCCGTGCGTTGGCGTATGGGATTACCGGACACGATTCATCGGCTCCGGCGCAGGTCAGGACTGCGGCGAAAGGCTGATCTTTACCGGCGTCGGAAAACAGTTTGGAGTATAGTTCCAAATTGGGCTGACCAGATGAAAAGCTAATCGTGTGGCGCTGGTTTTCGGCATTGGAAACAATGGTGAATCCTGCTTCTTGCAGGGTAGACACTACCATGGGATGCACGCGGGTTACTTCCGTTCCTCCTGAGAGGCATGATAGTGCAATTCCCATTTCCGCCGCTAACCCTGCAGCCCAGGCTTGGGCCAACTGACTGCGGCGGGAGTTATGCGTGCAAATGAAGTTGAGCACAGGGATTTCATTACGACCCCGTGATTGGTCGATATAGTCCACAACTTCCTGAAGCACATGCGTGCGTTGGGGGTCGATTTTATGTTGATCCGCCTGACGTTTGGCGTATGCCAGAATACTGCTCATACCGGGGAGACTTTTAACAACAACCTGATCCGGGACTACAACAACCTGAAGATGCCGGCGCAGCTTCTAGCGGAGTTGCTGCCGTTTCAACCGGAATTCCACAGTGGTCTTTGGCCAGGCAATCCGTGTGTTGAGCTTGCAGTACGAAGGCCGAACCATTGAATGACAGTCCGTACTTCCCGATAGTAGCACCTTGATATTCCACCTCAATTTCATGGTCACCCAGGTGAATATGTCGCTCCGACTTGCGGAGGATGCCTTCGAGCTTTTGCGGACTCAACCGGTGATCCACATCTGACGCGAGGTACAATTGGAAGCTGATGCTGTCGTTGGTGCGCATAGTACCGCCGCAGTCGATAAAACGTTTTTGAATATGCCCCACTTCAGTCACGTGAAAATGCGGAGCCACGGGGGTGCCATTGGGTTCCAGAATCGTGAGTTGGTCGAGTGTAGCAAGGACGTTTTTGAATTCCGAGTATTTCATGTTTGATATATTGCAATATAACGATTGAATGATTCAAATTTTTTTAGCAACAGCTATCTACATTGCCTTTGTAGCTGCCGAATAGGCTATCCATGGCCTTGGAAATTTCAGTCCAGCGTTGCGGATTGATACAATAGCTCACGCGCGTGCCTTCGATGGTTCCCTGAATAATTCCAGCGTCTTTCAGTTCCCTGAGGTGCTGGCTGATGGTGGCTTGTGCCAGACCCAATTCCTGAACAAGGTCGCTGTTGATGCAGGCGTTGGCCGCCACGAGGTGTTGAATAATAGCGATACGGGCAGGGTGTCCCAGCGCTTTGGCTATTTGTGCCAACTCGTTTTGAGTTTCGGTGAACAGATCGGTACGTGTGATGCCCATGGTGAATTATTACATTGCAATATTACGATAAATAACTTTTATGTGTTGAGCAAGTGGAGTTTTTTTGTTTTAGGCGAGAATCTTTTGGCATTCGCCAAATGGTCAATGGGCTTCTGAAGCTCCCGGTATTTGCCGTATGGCCGACCATTGAGCCGGAACCGAACTTCCTCATTTGGCGCATGCCTGAACGAGCTACACAAATACCTGGTCGATGAACTTGCTATGGAGCAAACGGGCAACCGCCATATAATTGGGGGCAAACCGCACCTGATCGCCAATTTGGTACTTCTTCTCACCTGCGGGGCCGAGGTCAACCACCAGCATATCGGACGTAATCCCCACAAAGGTGATGCTTTTGTCGATGGGTTCGATATCTTCCTGAGCAACGTCGATGAGTCCGAAATCCAATATGGCCTTGACAGAGGTATCTTCCTTGGAAGCGGCGTCCAGATTGGCCGTGTGACCCACATTTGCATCCCCGATATGTCCGTCGGGAAGCACCTTTTTCTCCTCTATTTCGATGATATTGGCAGCCAGTTCGAAGGTATGCGTATGCAGATTCTCGAAAGGTTGATTATCGAGCGGACTCAATCCGAAGAAGGCAGCTTCACCGATGCGGAAATGGTTTATTTCAGGAGGAACAGCGCCCTGATCAATTAGAGGCAGCGTAATGGAAGAGCCCCCTGAGACAATGGGCAAGCTAATTGAGAAGCGGTTTTCGAGCAATTCTTTGTAAAGTTTAAGTTGCATGAGTTTGTCATAGGTGGGTTCCACACCGTACATGCATCCCAGGTTGGATCCGATGCCGATAATCTCAATGTGTTTGAAGCGTAGCGCCTGTTCGAAGAAATCCACAATATCGGACCGATTCACCCCTTCACGAAGCTCCCCCAGCTCGATCATAATGATGACTTTGTGCTCCTTGTTTTTATGTTGAGCCGCCTGGTCCAGTGCTTCAAGTGTGCCCAGAGAACTGTTGAGAGAAATATCGGCATATTCCACCACGTCACTGGCATAAACACGAGCCGGAGGTTTGATATAGATGGTTCGTAAATCAGGACGGACAGATCTCAGGTTTTTGAGACTGGTAAGGCGAGAATCGCCAACCGTGTTGAGGTTTTGTATGATGTCGTCGGTGAGAATTTGACGCAGGAAGTCCATTTCTCCCGAAAACACTTTGGTAATCAGGCTCCATTGAGTATTGTGTTCATCGAAGTACTTCGAGAGATTAAGGATGTTTTCACGGATTTTTTCCGTTTCAATTATCAATTCGGCCATACTATTTTTTCAGTCGCATTTCGAGATAAGGATTGGTGAAACCGAGCTTCTCATAGAGGTAGCGCGCCGGATTATTGGCTTCCACGTGAAGGGCAATATCACCTTTGGCCTGTTCAATAGCCTTGTTCATTACCAGCTTACCCAAGCCCTTTCCGCGGTGGTCGCGATGTGTAGCGATATACACCAGAATATTTTCGGGGATATAGCCACTCATGCCGGTTTGGTTCACAACACAAGCGCCCAGGATGTTGTCTTCGTGTGAAAGTATCAGCGTAAACCCTCCAAAGCTGCCGATGGCTTTGATGGAGTAATCAATGGCGCGTTGAATATCCGCGGGTGGATCGCCAAATTGTTCCAAATGATTGTAGAGAAAGCGTGTAATGTCTTGTTTTTCAATTTCCCCGGGGGGATTAAATGCATTGTAGATCGTGGTTTTGAACATAGAGTCGTTTTGGTACAGGATAACATACCAGCCGAGACCACCAAATTTTTAACAGAGTTTTGAAGCTTCAAGCCAGAAAAACCACGGCGTGGAAATCAAATAATAAGCCGTACACCACCCAGTTCTTCGATGCGGTAGGGGAAGCTGTCACCCGGAGAACCAATGAACATGAAGTTGATGGGGATGTTCCACTTTTTGCTTAGGTCCTGAATGATTTGCGGTCCGAATTCACCTTGAATCTGAACGAATTCAATTTTTATTTCAGGGTATTCACGGTCCACTACATCTAAATCTGACAGGTATTGCGCCGTTGCCGACTCTCCTTCACTGAAGCAGGCCACGACTTTGATTCGGCGGGTGTGTTCGTTTTGTCGAACGTAGAGCATGACTTTATTCAGTGTGGCAACATCGTCCTCCTTGGTGAAGTATACGAACTCCTGATCATTGATTCGATCGATTACTTGTTTGATATTCTTGTTGGTCTGTACCAGAAAGTTGCGCAGTGGTGTGAGTACATAGTTGATGATTTGAAGAATAAGCTTCAGCAACAATGTACGGTTGAGCATGATGCCTATGATCAATATGGTTGGTATGAAGTAATCGAGAAACACCAGAAAATGGTCGGGATGCATGGAGATGTTTCCGATGATTGCCAAAACCACAGCCACAATGGCCAACAGGAGAGACAACCATCCGGATTTTTCCGGACGGGGAAGGTGTTTTCGGCGGATTTTGAGCAGGATATTTCCGATGCCAAACAAGGTCATGACCGAGAGAAACGCTATGGTATAAACTCCTGCAAGTGCGTCGAGTTGGCCTCGGGTGATGAGGAGAATGGAAACGCAAAGCAGAAAGAACGCGATGGCGATCATGTAGGCGCTTCCTCGTTTGTTTTTGAGCAGCAGAAAAGGAGGGAGGATACGGTCAAGAGACATGCGTTGAACCAGACCTGAAACACCCACGAAGGACGTCAGCACGGCACCGCTTAGCACCAGCACGGCATCGATGGAAACCAAGGTAGAAAGCGCGCTGCCCCCTGAAGCTTTGCCCATGTGCGAAAGGAGTGCTTCCTGATTCTCTATTACGTCGGAAATGGGCAATGCTGAGAGAGCCAGAAACGCCATCAGTGGATTGAAGATGGTAACTACAATCCACATGTTGCGAAGCGTTTGGGGAAATACCCCACGTTCTTGTTCCTCCACAAAATTGGCAGAGCTCTCAAATCCGCTTATTCCCAACATGGCGGCCGCAAAACCAAAGAACAAAGCTCGTCCGACACCGCCATGAGGCGTGTCCAAACTGTAGTTGGCAAGGAGTGTATCCCAACCGTTTTGGAACAGATGCCAAAAGGTGAAAAGGGATAATACCACCAGAGAAAATAAGTGGAAAATGAATATGCCTATGGCGACCTTTGCCGATTCCGTTATCCCCACAATGTTGAGGAGCATGAACAATGCCAGCAAGGCAATAGTGGCAATGATCACAGGTAAATTGGACAGAAGTGTTTCCAGGTAGTGCATGGCTTCATTGGCACTGATTACGGCCGTAGCCATATAGGACAGCAAGGTGAGGGAAGCCGCCAGAGATGCCATGGATTTGCTCGTAGTGTTCAGCAATGCGTTGTACGCTCCACCGTTCAACGGCAAGGCACCTACGACTTCGCCGTATATTTTGCGAAAAAGAAAAAGTATTCCGCCTACCATGAGGAGTGCTACCCATGCCAGTTTCCCGGCCTGCGCAATGGCGAGAGCTGAAACATATAAACACGAAGAGCTGATGTCATTACCGCAAATTGCGGTCGAAGCCAGTTGTCCCAGCTTCTTTTTGGGAGATGAATCCATGAGGTTGGTTTGGATTAAATTCCTGTTGCGGGAATTGAATCAATCTCAAGGTAGGCAATTCTAAAAGGACCACCAAGGGAATGATAAAAACACCCGGAGAGAATGATCTCCCTCCGGGTGCCGGTGTATTACTCCACGCTAATCGTGAGTGATTTGTGTTCCGTCAGGCCATCCCTATTGGTGATGGTAAACGTAAACGTGTGCTCATTTCCCGATACGGAATCCTCAAGAGTATGCACGAAGTCGTATTCAAACTCAACGTCCTCAAGCGATTCCGTGTAGATCGATGATGAGCTACCTCCATTCAACGATTCCGATATATTAAAGCTGATGATGGGGTCATTGGCCGATTCGGTATCGGCTTCTATTCCGATTGTAAAAGTGGAATCAGTTGGAAGGGTTGTATTGGAATGTATGTACCCCTCTTCCGTTTTGAATTTCAAATCAAGCTCTTCACCGTCCTCCTTTTCTTCATCTTTTTTACAAGCAGTAAAAAGCAAGATGAGACATGAGAATAATAGGGTGCTGTATTTTAACGTATTCATGATTTTTCGTTTTTATTGTTTTTGAATTTGATGTAAATGTGAAGTCGGATGTCCCTGCCCATATTGAGCATTCCAAACATTTTAAGTCGGGACATGTGGTCGTAATACGCCCGGTTCAGGGCATTGTTGACCTCGAGCTTCACGCTAAAAGTGGCCTTGGATTGCTCCACGGCGAATCCCACTCCTGCGTTCAATAGTTGTCGGGCAGGTGTGGGTTGTTCAAGGGTATTCACCAAATGCTGTGCTGCCACCCATAGATTTTCGACGTAGGCATTCAATGAAAGCCGTTTGTTCACTTCCCTGACATAGTCTAGTCGGGGTTTTAACCGGTTTGCCGGCATGTAAGGCAGGTATTCGCCCCCCTCCAACCGACCTACGAGTCCGTCGGCACTTATACTGAGGCTCGGTCCATGGATAATCTCCGGTTTCCACCAGGCGCTGATCTCTCCTCCATAGATCAATGCCCGATGTTGTCGGTATCGATAAACGGGAAACCCAAACCACTCTTCGTTGGTGGGATCCAGGTAGATGTATCCCGAAAAAGCATTGTAGAATCCCGAAATGGACAGTCCAACATGTTGGGCATGGATCTCCATTCCAATATCCGTGTTGAGGTTCTGCTCATTGGTCATGTTGGGATCTCCAATTTCATAGGTATAGATCCCTTCATGAAGCCCATTTGCTGAAAGCTCGGCCAGGTTGGGTGCCCGCACTCCCGAGGCAAGATTCGCACGTAGTGTAATCCATCGCTTAGGATTCCAGGTAGCACCTGCCATTCCGCTGTAGAACCAACGCGTTTGGCTGAAAGGATCGATCTCCTTTTTGGCCGAGTTCACGGTAGCGGTGAGGTAGGTATCTATTTGGCGAATGCCCAAGCCACCTCCCAGTTCGAGATCCCAGCCTGATTGCGAGTACTTGATGTATCCAGACAAATTGGATTCAAACAACTGCGCGTCGGGCACAATTTTTCGTTTGCCGAAATTGTGGTTCCACTCCATACTTGAACCGTGGGCCATCACCCACAACACGTGATCGGAAAGGGCTTTTGTCCATTTCATCAGGTACTGTCCGGTAAGGAGCTGCATGCGCAAGCTGAGTTGATTTCCACCCTCGTCTTCAGAACGCCGATTGGATTGAAAGCCTGCATTGATATCGAGCATCGAACGACGCAATCGCACGGTATTCTCACTCGATACCATGTGCAACATAACCCGATGATGTGGGCCCGACATGGTGCGCGACCAACGAGGATCAGCTTCAAAAAAGTGGCTCATATCACCAAAGATGAAACCGAATTCATCATAGGAGCCATGGTATCGATTGGCTGATTGCCAGCGCTTGCGGTTGAACCCAACACCGGCCTTGAGGTATGACCCCCGAAACCGACTGTTCAACACGCGGTTCCCCTCGCCATCGTCGTAATCGCAGTGACTTGTGACGCCTGTTTGCAACAGCATCCAACTGTGCTCACCTGCTTGTGCGAATTCCACACCAAAGTTGCCTCCACGTGTGTTGCTGTGTAAGGAAGAGCGGACGATTTGAGAGGATTCACCGGGCGGAGGAGGCGTTGTGTTCAGTAAATTGATCACTCCGCCCATGGCCTCCGTGCCATAGAGTACCGATAGGGGTCCTTTGATGATTTCCACACGAGAAAGTCCGCCTGTTCCGATACCCAGTCCGTGTTCGTCTTGCCATTGCTGGTTGTCAAAACGGAGTCCGGAGAACAGGGTAAGAATGCGGTTTCCATACAATCCTCGTATCGAAGGCTTTGAGATTCCCACTCCGGTGCTCAATGCGTTAATGCCAGGTAGGTTGCTCAATGCATCGGTAAGCATAAAGCTGCCCGATCCTTCGATTCTATTTAGTTCGAGGGTTTCCATGCGCACGCTCGAGTGACTTTGCACATCTCCATCATACACTGAAACAACGGCCTCCTCCAAACGATGAGGAGTTCGTTTCAAGCGCACTTCGAAGTGAAGTTGAGCAAGGTCTTTCGTGGCCACAATCAGTGTCGCATAGCCCAATTTGAGGAAGGCCAGACTGTCGGCTGGGGTGCAATCTTCCATAGGAACAGTGCCCTCACTGCCGGTTACAGCATAGCTCGATCCACCATATTCAATCCGAACCCAGGGAATTGCTTCGCCCGAGAAATCGTCCAATACGGTTATGGTTTGAGCATTGGCCACACCAAACGTGCACAGGAAAACCCACGATAGTATCCATTTGATCATCGTGGTTGGTTTTGTCTGAATATTTCGATTAACCCATTATGAAATGGGAACTATTCAAACAACTTGGGGTGGTGGGGAAGGAGGAGTTGTGGAATTTGAACGTTTCCAGTGGTCTTGTGTGTAATTATGCTCCATGCTGTCCAAGACGACAGTGGTCGTGGCATTTTGCGGTGGGCTGAATAAATTCTTATAAAATGACCACAAATTGCGTTCGCGTTCCTGTTTTACGGGGTGATGACCAAAGGCATGAGCAAGCACCTTATTCAATTGCTTGCAGAGTTGCGTTTCCTGGCTATCCCACCAACATACATACGTCACAGAGTCGGTTGAAAAATGACGTGAAACGATATCGTAGCGCTCACCGTTGAATTCAAATTCTTTGGAGTGGATCCAGTGAATCGTGGAGGTAGTATCGGCCTGGGCAAAAGTGAGGATTTCAAGTTCGGATTCATCAAGTCCGGCCACAATGCTTCGCTTCACTTCTCGCCGAATCCTGTGTTTTTGGAACTCAAGCCACGAAATGGTTGAAATGGTTCGAATAACCAGACAAAAAATGAGCAATATGCCACTTAGATTTTTCAGAACGGATGCCTTTTACAATGAGGCGTTCGGCGAAAATAGGTCATAAATGAATGCATCGCCCTGTAGGTTGGGTCATTTTCCTGTCAAAATATTAGGCTTTTAGCAGTTCTGAGTACCTGTTTCGGGCATTCGCCAAATGGTCTGCCTGATTGCCACTGCTTTATCATTTGGCGCATGCCATGAAATGAACAACGATGTGCAAGCAGTCAAATGAATGGCAAAAAAAAAAAGCGCCCACCGGAGTGGACGCTTCCAGAAAAATGAAAAACGTATTAAAAACAGTATTGATTCTTGTCGATGAGTGTCTGAGCGATTTGCTGTCGGACATCTTTGATATTGAAGGGGTCCATTTTCGTGAAGCGCTTGATGCCCATGAGCATCATGCGTAATTCATCACCTTCGGCGAAGGACATAAGTGCTTCTCTTGCTGATGTGCTGATGATTTCATTTGCTTCGAAAATGAATGCTTTCATCATATTGATTTGGCTGGTGTTGTCACTCAGGCCAAGCGTTTTAACACGCTTTTCCGTGCGGAGCAAAACCGATTCAGCCACATAAGTCTGAATGGTCATATCAGCAATGGCAAGAAGGACTTCCTGCTCTTTGGCCAGCGTTTGCATGAGTTTCTGCACTGCTGCACCCGCCACCAGAAGAATAGCCTTTTTAAAGTTTGAAATGTAGCCGCGGAATTGTTCGAATTCGTCGGATGGAGCATCTCCGAAATCGGGAATACCCATCAAATCATTGGCAACGTTCATAGCAGGCCCCATCAGATCGAGTTCCCCTTTCATTCCTTTTTTAAGGATCATATCAACCGTGAGCATGCGATTGATTTCGTTGGTGCCCTCGAAGATTCGGTTAATTCGGCTGTCGCGGTACGACTTTTCTATTCGGGTTTCGGCACTATAGCCCATTCCCCCGTGAATTTGAACACCCTCATCGGCACAGTAGTCGAGGGCCTCGCTTCCAAAAACTTTGAGGATAGCGCATTCAGGAGCAAAGGAGGCGATACCTTTAAGTGTAGCTTCTCCTTTATCCATTCCGCCGGCCACGAGATCATGGATTGCGTCGTCGATATTTTGAGCAGCCCGATACGTAGCTGACTCCAATGCATAAACTGCTGTAGCCATGCGAGCAAGCTTTTGGCGGATAGCCCCATATTTTGAAATGGAACGACCAAATTGTTCGCGTTCATTGGCGTATTGCACTGAATCGCTCACCACGCCCTTGGCGCCACCCAGAACGCCGGCAGCAAGTTTGATGCGACCGATGTTGAGGATATTTACCGCTATTTTGAAGCCTTTGCCGCGCTCGTACAATTGATTTTCAACCGGAACTTTAACGTTGTTGAAGAAAACCTGGCGTGTAGATGACCCCTTGATTCCCATCTTTTTTTCTTCCGGATTGAGCGAAATACCTTCCATGTCTTTGGTAAGTATGAAAGCACTCAGGTTTTCGTCGTCATCGATTTTGGCAAAAACCGTGAACATATCGGCGAATCCACCATTCGTAATCCACATTTTTTGTCCGTTGATGATCCAGTGTTTCCCATCATCTGAGAGCACGGCGCGGGTCTTACCGCTATTGGCATCTGATCCCGACCCGGGTTCTGTGAGACAGTAGCATGCCTTCCACTCACCAGAAGCCAGTTTGGGTACAAACTGTTGGATTTGCTCATTGGTACCGTAGTACAGGGTAGGTAATGTACCAATACCCGTATGAGCCCCAAATGCTACCGAGAAGGAATGAGCCTGACCCAATTCTTCAGTAGTAAGCATGGAGGTTACGAAGTCCATTCCCATTCCTCCGAATTCTTCAGGTACCGAGATCCCCAAAAGTCCCAGCTCACCTGCTTTTTCGAGCAGCGAAGGCATGAGGCCTTCTTCCATCGCATCGATACGGTCGAGCAGAGGTACAATTTCCTGTTGAACAAAATCGGCGCATGTTTGCTTGATCATTTTTTGCTCTTCGGTCCATTCTTCAGGAATGAAGATATCGTTGTGGGAGACATCCCGAATCAGGAATTCGCCTCCACTGAGTGCTTTATTGTTGTTATCAGACATGGTAATAGAGATTCTCGAGTTTGTTATTGAAGGAATTCAAAGACACCGGCTGCGCCTTGTCCGGTTCCGACACACATGGTGACCATTCCGTACTTGCCTTTTCTGCGGCGCAATTCGCTGAAGAGTTGGACGCTCAGTTTGGCACCGGTGCAACCCAGGGGGTGTCCGAGTGCAATTGCGCCACCGTTAACATTGACGCGTGCGGGATCCAGTCCAAGTTCACGAACAACGGCGAGTGATTGCGACGCGAAGGCTTCATTGAGTTCGATCACTTCAAGGTCTTGCTGTTTTAGTCCGGCGCGCTCCAATGCTCTCGGAATCGCATAGATAGGCCCCACACCCATGATGCGGGGTTCCAGTCCGCTCACGTGGTAGCTTTTCAACCGGGCGATGGGCTCAACGCCGAGTTCCTTTAATTTTCTCTCCGAAACCACCAATACGAAGGCAGCGCCGTCGGAAGTTTGGGATGCGTTTCCGGCGGTTACGGTTCCCCGGGCGTCGAAGACCGGTCTTAAACGGGAGAGTTTTTCCATGGAAGTGTCGCTTCGAACACCCTCATCGGTGTCGACGATGTAGGTGCGTTCCTGACGTTCTTCACGGGCATTGAGGAACACTTCCCGCACTTCAATCGGCACAATTTCATCTTTGAATTTGCCTTGTGCAATAGCTTCTGCTGCCCTGCGATGCGATTCTACTGAGAAGGCGTCCTGATCTTCGCGGCTCACATTGAAGTCGCGTGCAACGGCCTCAGCGGTAAGCCCCATTCCCCAGTACCACGACGGATGTTCTTTGGCAACGTTGGCATTGGGAACAATGCGCCATCCGCCAAATGGGATGGGAGACATGGTTTCGATTCCACCTGCCAAGATACAATCGGCTAAGCCGGCGTGTATTTTTGCAGAGGCAATGGCAATAGTTTCCAATCCGGAAGAACAGTATCGGTTCACCGTCATTCCGGGAACTTTTTCAGTTGACAGTCCCATGAGGCTCACCATTCTTCCGATGTTGAGTCCTTGTTCGGCTTCCGGTGTAGCGTTTCCCACAATTACGTCGTCGATGGTTTCGACATCGAGTTGAGGGAAATCGTTGAGTAAGTGTCGTATCACGGTTGCGCCCAGGTCATCGGGTCGCATGAATTTGAAGAGACCGCGAGGGGCTTTACCCACAGCAGTTCGGTATCCACCTATAATGTATGCATCCATAGCGCGTTGATTCTAGTTTCGTAGTATTTTCCCTGTTTGTACCAGGCTTTGCATGCGTTCCAGGGTTTTGCGCTGCATGCACAGCTCGACGAATGTCTTCCGCTCGAGTTTGAGCAAATAGTCTTCGGATACCTGAGTGGGCTGACTGAGATCTCCACCACACAGCACGGTTCCCAGTTTTTCACTGATGTACTGATCATGCTCAGAGATGTAGTTTCCGCTTTTCATAGAATGGGCACCAACGTAGACAATGCCCAACCCTTCAGTGCCGAGAACAGTGATGTCCTTGCGTCGCAAGGGCGGAGAATATCCTTTTGAAAGTGCCAGACAAGCCTCTTTGGCCCGTGCTAGCTGGTGATCGCGTGAAACTACAATTTCATCCACTCCCGGCCGTAAGTAACCG
>JAGQVX010000041.1 GCA_020437755.1 Flavobacteriales bacterium | reverse complement strand
ATAAATTCAGGTTTTCAGAAAGCAGCTATCCAGGCGTGAGTATGGTTGACAACCGAATTTAATCCCTAAATACTTCCTGTGAACCACGCCATTGGCGTGGTTTTTTTATGCCAATTCAAACCCAACCAGTGAAACATCATCTACCTGTTCGCGCGCACCTTTCCAATCACTAAAGGAATTTAATAACTCCTCGTGCTGTTGCGCCAGTGGTAATTGTGATGTGTTGAGCAATAACTCTTCAAATCCTTTCCGCTTCATCCGCTTACCCTTCTCTCCTCCAAACTGATCTTTAAATCCATCGGTATACATGTAGATGCGATCTCCCGGGTTGGTGCGAATAAATCGATTGGTGAATTTTCGCCGTGATTCAAAGTGAAATCCACCCAATGGACTACGGTCACCTTTGATGACAATCATTTCCCCGTTTCTAACGATCACAATGGATTGGTTGGCTCCGGCATAAGTCAGTTTACCTGTATCGGTATTCAATGAAAATACTGAAATATCCATTCCATCAGCGATGGTGTCTACCCCATCCTGTTTCAGCAGGAGCATGAGCTTCTTATTCATCAGCTCAAGGATCATGGCTGGATCGTAAATGTCGTAGTCCACGACAATTTCCGCGAGCAGGGTATTGCCTAAAACGCTCATCATGGCACCCGGTACACCATGTCCCGTGCAATCAGCTTGAATGGCAATTTTGACATTTGCCGAAGGCTGATCATGAAACCAAAAAAAGTCACCACCGATAATATCTCTGGGCAAGCTGATGTTAAAGAAGTTTTCAAACGATGAATCCAGTTGTCTATCATCCGGTTTGAGGGCACTTTGCAGTTTACGCGCATATTGAATCGAAGCGGTCAGATCCTGGTTTTTTTGTTCAATCAGATTACTCTTCAACTGAAATTTGTTTCGCTTCACGCGCTCTGTATGTGTTGAATTGAGTAGTATTCTCAAAGCAAAGAATGCCAGAAACAACAGTGTAAATGCACTCGTGGCTATCTGCAAATTCACTAAATCGGATTCTTCCTGAAGCCAGGAAGTAATGGGCCAGTTGATTCGTATGGTGGGAACATTTGCCGAATGACCGGATTGAAGTTCCAGGTTGTACGTTAACTGTCCTTCTTCCTGCATGATTTGATGCACCGGTCCCGATTGATCGAAATGAATGGATATAGCTGCCGGCAAATCAAGATGGTGTCGGACAGATTCTATCAACCCGGGGATAGAACCATTTGAATGATCCCGTTCAATCTCGTATTTCAGAGCTCTTGCGACAAGTTCCATTTTTTCCTTCCGCAAAGTATACTCGTGATCCACGCGAAGTTGGTGTCCATGACTAATCAGCGCTACAATTGCCAATGTCATTCCCACAAAGATCACCCCCACCATTTTGGTAATACCGTGTCGCCAAAAATTCTTCATGCAGCAAATATGCCCAACACGAAGTATAAAAGGGGGTATCGTATGGTTTAGGGAATTGTCCGCTGAAGCCTTGAATGCTGTAGGGGTTACCCTACCCAGTCTACCCCTTTTCGCAGGAGTTCGAGCGTTTTGGCCTCAGGTGAATTTTCTTTGGGGCAATAGTTGTAATTCCAGGCAACCATGGATGGCAGACTCATCAAGATGGACTCTATTCGACCAGAGGTTTCCAGTCCGAATTTCGTACCCCGGTCATAAACCAGATTGAACTCAACATAGCGGCCTCTTCGCATCAATTGCCAGTTTTTCTCATGTTCGCCATACGGCAAATGGCGATTCCGGTTGACAATGGCTGTATAGACGGGCGCAAATGATTTTCCCACTTCCGTTGTGAACTGGAATATCTCCTCGAAGGTGCCCTTTTCTCCCGGCTTCAAATGATCGTAAAATATTCCTCCAATTCCACGGGTTTCATTGCGATGTGGAATGAAGAAATAGTCATCGGCTTGATGTTTGAAATCGTCGTACCAAGCAGGGTTGTGTCGATCGCAAACGGCCTTTAATTCTCTGTGAAAGAATCGAGCATCCTCCTCATTCACGTACATTGGCGTAAGATCAATTCCTCCTCCAAACCAAGATTGACCGCTCTCCACTTCGAAGTAACGGATATTCATGTGAATGGTAGGGACAAAAGGGTTTGACGAGTGAATGACAATGGACACCCCTGTAGCAAAATATCGAACTCCTTGTACACCCAGGTGGGTTGCTATCACGGGAGGTAAATCACCCTCAACATGTGAAAAATTCACACCACCTTTTTCGAACACTTCACCATTCTGTATGATTCGGGTTATTCCTCCACCCCCGGAATGGTGTCTCCACAAATCTTCTTCAAATTTGGCTTGTCCATCACATTCCTCCAACGCTCGACAAATGCCGTTTTGAATACCCTTAAATTGGTCAATGATTGTCTGCCGCATCGCTGGAAACCCGAGGTTGAAGTTTGTAATCGCGGTGTTCGAGCATGATAAAGTATCGGTTTTCAAAACCACTTTCAACTCCAGTGCGATAGAAATTAAAGTTGGTATGCAAGAGACCTGAATTACTAATCTCTCCGAAATGATTCGGAAAAGACAATCCGTATTGAACTAGCCCCATTCCGAAATACCACATCACGTCATATCCCATCATACCAAACTTACCGGGTTCCATTTTATAGTGGCTATAAAACGCTTTATTAAAACCCGAAATCGTGGCACTTTCGTAATCGGCATGTGTTAATGAAGGCACGGCGATGTGGAACCGCTCTTTGTACTCCTGATCAATCAGTTTCAGGTCGAGCCACGAGGACATACCGTACACCACGATTTGATAATCTTCTTCGGACGTCAGCGCGAGTTTTGTGAGCATATCCTGAAGCAATGATTCATTGTCGCTGGTCATGACAATGACATTCTTTAGTGCAGGATTCAAATGTCCTTTAATTGATCCGATTGAAGTTCCTGACGCTTTCACTTCTATGAGTGACTTATTAAATGCTGCCGGATATTTCTTAATTGCTTCCGAATAGGCCTGGCGAAACATGTCGGTTGAACGCGTGTCCTGCACGTACATGCTATTGAGTAGAATGACATTATCGGTAAAGTGTTCGCGGGCAATATACTTAGCCAGAAAATCGACCTGGCTGATATCGGAACCTACCACTTTTGACAGGTTGGGGTGGTTGAGCAGAATCTTATTCTTTTGAGGTACCGGACAAACGATATGAATGCCGCGTTTCACAGCGAAATCGGCAACCACCATTAAAGGTTCATATTGCAACGGACCGATAATGAGGTGTGACTTTTTCACGAATTCGCTTTGAAGTGCCTTCTCCGCCGATCCCTTAGAATCGGTTACGTCGAAGAAATTCACTTCAGCATTGAGACCGTACTTTTCAAGGGAATCGAGCGCAACGCGAATACCACGATAAAACTCCATTCCCACTTCCTGAAGCAATAATTGTTTCTTCGACATTTTTGCCGAATCACCAACATTCAGATACAAGGGTAGCATCACAGCAACGCGATACCGGCTTCCGGGAGGGAGCGAATCCACCACTGGAATGGAATAGTTCGGCTGATTTGTTTTCAGCGCGAACAACGTATTCGTACCTGATACGACAATACGCTCGCCGGCCTTTAACCCTTCAGGGAAACCATTGTTGAGACTTTCGAGCTGGTCTATTCCAATGCCGTAGAGTCTTGCTATTGAATACAAGGTTTCCCCTTGCTTTACGAGATGTGTATTCAGTGAATCGCTGGCTTCCGGTTCGGGACGTTCCAAGACGACTTCATCCACGTCGTTGATTAAAATGCGCAGGACGGCGTCAACTGAAAGCCCTGAATTCGCTTCAGGATTGTCTTCCAGAATTTGGTTGACATCCACTTTGTATTGCTGACTGATTCCAAACAAGGTCTCACCCTTGCGGACTCTGTGGAGGAGGTAAGATCCTTCTTGTCCGATAGGGTTATGCCACTTATCTTCCGACCAATCTTCCGGTACCGGAATGTAAAGCGTTTGGTCAATCGACAGTCCTTTTTCGGCGTCGGGGTTGGCTTGAAGAATCTGGTCGATTTCGACGTTGTACAATTTGGAAATGGAGTATAAGGTGTGACCTTTTTCCACTTTATGGACGTAAAAATCCTTTCCATCTCGCTTCTCAATGACATAGTCGAGCTGTGCCATCAATACGATAGAAAAGAAGACCAGGGAGAGTGTCAGAATGCTATGCTTGATATGCTTCAATTTTGAAATATAGGTATTCCGCATCGGATTATCTAAAACTGTGCCGGGCTGTCTATTCCCATTCAATAGTTGCAGGTGGCTTCGAACTAATGTCATACACCACCCTATTTACTCCCTTGACCCTGTTGATGATTTCATTGGACACACGGGCAAGGAACTCATAGGGCAAATGGCACCAGTCAGCTGTCATTCCATCGGTGGAAGTTACTGCCCTCAAAGCTACGGCCTGTTCGTAGGTACGTTCATCGCCCATAACTCCAACGCTTTGCACCGGGAGCAATATTGCCCCTGCCTGCCACACATCATCATAGAGTCCGGCGCTTTTCAGCCCGTTAATCCAAATATGATCGACCTCTTGAAGCAATCGAACTTTCTCCTGAGTCACTTCACCGAGAATCCTGATTCCGAGTCCGGGCCCCGGAAAAGGATGACGTCCCAGAATGCTGTCGGGAATATCGAGTGCTTTTCCTACACGACGAACTTCGTCTTTGAACAGTAATTTAAGGGGTTCAACGACTTTAAGCTTCATGTAGTCGGGTAGGCCACCTACATTATGGTGTGATTTTATGGTTTGCGAAGGACCTCCCGTAGCTGAGACCGATTCAATAACATCGGGGTAAATGGTTCCCTGAGCGAGCCATTGGGCACCTTCCACCTGGTGTGATTCTTCATCAAAGACATCGATGAACACTTTACCAATTGCTTTACGCTTAGCTTCAGGATCGGTTTTTCCTGCAAGCTCGACGTAGAACAGGTTGCGTGCATCGACACCTTTAACGTTCAGACCAAGATCTTTATAGCTGTGAAGTACATCCTCGAACTCATTCTTTCGTAGTAAGCCATTATCCACAAAAATGCAGAACAGATTAGACCCGATAGCCTTATTAAGAAGAACGGCGGCAACGGAAGAATCCACTCCCCCACTCAAACCCAGGATCACTCGATCATTGCCCAATTTTTCTTTGAGGTCGGCAACAGTTTCTTCCACGAACGATTGAGGAGTCCAGTTCTGATGGCATCCACAGATGTTGACTACGAAATTCTGAAGCAAACGCGTTCCTTCGGCGGTATGGTACACTTCCGGGTGGAACTGGATTCCAAAAGTCTGCTCATTGTTCACCGCATATCCTGCAAATTCAACGTCATTGGTGGAGCAAATGGTGGTCATGTCGTCACCAATTTCCTTGATGGTATCGCTATGACTCATCCACACCTGAGAATTCGCAGAAACTCCACGGAGAAGATCATGGTTTTGATCCACGTGTGCCAGGTGAGCGCGGCCGTACTCCCTTACATCAGAGGGCATTACCTTTCCGCCGAAGTTGTGTGCGATAAACTGAGCACCATAGCAAATACCGAGAAGCGGCAATTTTCCTTTGATCTGCGTTAAGTCAGGACGAGGCGATTTTTCATCTCTAACCGAAAAAGGACTACCCGACAGAATAACCCCTTTCACATATTCATCAATTTCAGGAATCTTATTCCAGGGATGGATTTCCGAATAGATGTTCAACTCTCGTATTCGTCTGGCAATCAACTGAGTGTACTGCGAGCCAAAATCCAGGATAATGATCTTCTCTTGCATGGCGCAAAATTATATCATTTAGCAGGCGGTCAAAGGATTAAGTGAATTGTTTTTCCACCGTACAGGTTCTTCATGAATTCGAGCCTGAATATGCGATATTTGCTGCATGAAATACTCCGCATTGCGAGGAAGGCGTATTATTTTGGGATCTCAATCTCCCCGAAGGTTGGAACTTCTGAGGAGCCTTGATTTGGACGTTGAAGTACGTGTAGTACCTGTTGATGAGCGGTTTCCTGAGCATTTGGCGCCTGCCGAAGTAGCTGAATATCTTGCCGTACTCAAGGCGAAGGCGTTTGAAACTCCGGAATCACAGGAACTCCTCATTACGGCGGATACGGTAGTCCATTTGGCGAATGCCGTACTTGGTAAACCCAAAGACCCCGAAGAAGCTAGCCGGATGTTGCTGAGTTTAAGCGGCAAAACGCACCATGTACATACCGGCGTATGTGTTCGGACGAGCGAGATCACCACGTCATTTACAGAGTCCACGGCAGTTACTTTTCGCGATTTAAGTGAGGAGGAAATCCACTACTATGTTGAGACCTACCGACCGATGGACAAAGCCGGTGCATACGGAATACAGGAATGGATCGGGAGGATTGGCATTTCGAGCATTGAAGGATGTTACTACAATGTGATGGGATTGCCGTTGAACCGATTGTACGGCGTATTGAACGAAATAAAATACCGTGATTGAGGTATTGCACAACTGAACATGAAATAGGATCATTGCCGAGCGCGCGTGACGAAACCATCAACATACCGAATCATACTTGCCGGGAATCCCAATTCCGGTAAAACTTCCCTGTTCAATGCCCTGACGGGAATGAATCAACGTGTGGGTAATTATCCGGGAGTTACTGTTGACCGGAAATCAGGCAAGATGCAGCTTGATGGTCGGGAAACTGAAGTGATCGATCTCCCCGGAGCCTATAGCTTGTATCCGAAATCGATGGATGAAGAGGTTGTGGAAGAAAACCTATTTCATTCAGACACATTGCTTCACGCTGATTTACTTGTCATAGTGCTCGATGGGTCGAACCTGAAGCGCAATTTGTTTTTGGCATCTCAAATTATTGACCTTCAGATGCCAACGATATGTGTTGTGAACATGCTCGATGTAGCTCGAAATCACGGCATGAGCGTACAAAGTGGCATCTTGTCGGAAGTGCTTGGAATTCCTGTGGTGGAAGTCAATGCACAGCGAGGATCAGGGATCAAAGCATTGAAAAAAGTGATGCAGGAAGGAGGCAAAATACCTCTTCCTGTGTTGACCGTCATGCCTGAGAAAGAAACCTCGCAGCAGGCGAGGGAGTGCATTACGACGTATCGGTCATTTCACTTTTATGCCAGCGCATCGCCACGTTCCTGGTGGACTGCCGAGGAACAGGAATACAATGACTTGAGGACGATTCCATCGCATGAAGCACAGTTATTTGAAATTACGGAACGCTACCGATGGATCAATGAAGTAGCCGACAAAGTAATTACCCGATTGGGAACAACCACCTCAGAAATCACGGCTCGATTGGATCGCGTGCTAACGCATCCGGTGTGGGGATCGATTATTTTTTTGATGGTATTTTTCCTCATGTTTCAGGCCCTTTTCACATTGGCAGAATGGCCAATGACCTGGATTGACGAAGGGATGGGTGCATTGATTTCGTGGATGCGGGAAGCACTTCCCCCTACGCTGTGGGCCGATTTCATTACCAGTGGAATTATGGCCGGACTCGCCGGGGTGGTCGTGTTTATTCCACAGATCGTTATTTTATTTGGATTGGTAACCATCCTAGAAGACAGCGGGTATATGGCCCGTGTGAGTTTTCTAAATGACTCCATATTGCGCAAGGCGGGTATGAATGGTAAATCTATCGTGCCGTTGGTAGGAGGATTTGCCTGCGCTGTTCCGGCCGTTATGGCCGCCCGTTCCATCGAGAGCATGAAAGAGCGGCTCATAACCATTTTTGTCACTCCCCTCATGAGTTGTTCTGCACGACTTCCGGTGTATGTCTTTCTGGTGTCTTTCGTGGTTCCTGAAGATAAATTTTATGGCGTATTCAGTCTTCAGGGCTTGTTCATGCTGTTTCTTTATTTGTTGGGAATCTTGATCTCAGCGGTTGTTGGGTTTGTCCTTTCACGCATACTGAAACATACGCACATGGGATCCTTCATTATGGAGCTTCCCACGTACAAGTTGCCCCGCTGGCAAAACGTACTGAACAGTATGTGGTCGAAGGGACGCACATTTGTTATGGAAGCAGGAAAGATCATTGTTATAGTGTCCATGATTTTATGGGTATTATCATCTTTCGGACCTCCTGGTGCGTTTGACGAAGCCATAGCCCGAGTAGAGCAAACTGAGGAATTCCGGCAAGGAACGGACGAGCAACAAGCACTGATGTTGGACAGTGAGAAGTTACGATCGAGCTACGCGGGGATGATGGGTAGGTTTATCGAGCCGGCGATCCAGCCTTTGGGATTTGACTGGAAAATTGGCATCGCCATCATCACATCATTTGCCGCCAGGGAAGTGTTTGTGGGAACCATGTCAACCATTTACAGCGTTGAGGGAGATACAGAGAATATAGGCGCTTTGAAAGAAAAACTGAGCAACACCGCTCATCCTGAGACAGGAGCTCCCCTTATGGGATTGGCAACAGCTTTTTCGCTGGCTATTTTCTACGTTTTTGCCATGCAATGCATGAGTACCGTGGCGGTAGTAAGGAAGGAAACCAACGGTTGGAAGTGGCCCATGTTGCAGTTGGTATTATTCACTGCCCTCGCCTACCTCGGATCATTGCTTACTTACCAGTTACTCGCTTAGCATCTTCACCAGAATGTTTTGAGCATCCGCTTTTCTCATGCTGAGTTTATAGCCCGCCACAGATACTGCTATTGGATCTCCGAGAGGAGCTATATGTTCGATTACAATTCGTTCCCCGGGCAAGCACCCCATTTCCATGAGCTTCATGGATTGATCGGGATGCTCTACCCTTTCAATGATAGCGGGAACATGTTTCTTGAGTTGTGTAAGGGGAATCATGAGGCAAAAATGCCAAATATTCCTGACCCTATTGACATTAAATAGTCACAGTTTCAGTTTGTTTCACCTGGCCATCGAGCAGCAAAGTGAAAACATAGTCCCCCGGCGCCAAATCCGTTGCTGAAAATGCGAATGATTGTTTGTACATGGCGGGTGTCATGACTTTGCCTTCGTAGAACGTAAGGATTACCTTTCCGTCGGGGCCATATACAAGTAAGTCGGCATGCGCCAAATGGTCAACCACATAGCTCATCTCTCCCGAAAGTCGCACCGGTTCGTTGCTGAACGGACGATCGAGGATATCGCCATAATCGACCTGATACCACGGCATTTCCTCCCCTCTCATGTCGGCGCAGTACTGCATGAGTTCTTCCCCCGCCTCATCATCGTAGATGGCCCCCAGGTGGGTTCCATCTGAAATCGACCAAATTGCAGCCTGCGACTGGGAAGGGCTGTACTCCCCATCGCTAATTCTAATGGCAAGGCTGGACAGTTCATCTGACGCAGCTTCCACTTGGGAAAAACGCAGACCGGCTTCCGGAGTGCGATCTGAGCTTTCGCAGCAATACCCATGAACCGGAAGTTCGACCCGTTCCCATCGGTCGACCAGGATTTGGGAAGGTTGTGTAACGAGAATGTCCTGATACTCTTCATTCTCCTGAATTAAGCGCATTCCCGGTTCAATACGGATACGCACCGGATCAGAAGTACGGTTGGTGATAGCGACGACTGCGCATTCGGACGAAGAACCTCCCGAGGCAGTCATTTCGATTTCCAGATCGTTGACCGACTGGGCTTCGATAAGATTTAAAAAACGAGGAGCAGTAGAGAAAGCAGAAAAGAACACGACGAGCAACAAGCTGCCCGCGACGATCATGCTTCTTTTCATAAAAAAGGGTTAGCAGGTTAATAATGATTTCCAGAATGGAGACATTTCTCCAAGTCCAAAACGCTGGAGCTCGTGCAACATTGCATGAGGTCCATATTTCCTTAAAAAATTACGGTTACACTCCAAAATCCTACACTTACAAAGTCGGCCTCTGAAAATTGCAATGGGTTCCACCCCACCTCATACCTTGGGCGAAGATTAGCTATTAACCACAACCAAAATGAAGATTTGTCTGATTGCAGGAGCCCTGTTGGTTCCAACTTTTTTCTGCGGTCAATTTGACCAAACGTACTTGAATACCGAATGGAAGTTTCAGCACGCTTATTCAACTTCATCCCAACCACATCTTCTGCAATCAACAAATCTTTCAGGCAACCTGTTGCAGGGCATTTGGCAAGTAGATAATGATTTACTCATACTGACTTGTCTGTCTGCACAGGGAGACGCGCTGTGGCAGCATGATATTTTCTGGGAGAATGGCCAGTATGCGACCATTGAACTTCTTAACGACAATAGCGCCCTGATCGCGGGCAGCGCTTATCATCAGGATTTCGGTAACAACCGAGCCCGCCTGTTAAAAATGTCGGGCGATGGCGATATTGAGTGGACGCTATGGAGTAGCACTGATTGGGAAAATTCCACAATTACGGCACTGAGTGTGGCCGATAGCTCAAGAATTTGGCTCACAACCACCGGATGGACCGGTTCTACATTGGAGGGTCGTTGTCATACGGTGGGGTATGACGGAGTTGCAGAAAACACCTTTGGAATTCAGGGGATTCCGGTATCGATAGCAGCTATTCAGAATCAGGCTAAGGTTATGTCGGGCTGGACTGCCGATGGATTCATATTCAAACGCCTCTCGAAGGTACATTTCGAACAAGGAGTACAACAAGAACTTGATATTGAATTGCCCTTCGAACTACCCGAAGGTATAGCGGGTATCCATCAAACGAATGATGGGCACTTTTATATGATAGCTCATACTCTGATCGCAGGCAACCAGGCCATTCAGGTGTGGAAGATTAATCCACAACTCGAGATCGACTGGACAAACACTATACAGGAGGCCGGGACTCATCTGATTGCAAAGGCTGTGGCTTCGGATGATACCGGCAACTTGTATGTGACCGGTGTAGCATGGGGGGCAGAGGGAATTAGCGAGACCTTGCTGGCCCGACTTGAAATAGAGGGCAATTCGACTGAGCAACGAATGCTGTCCCATGGAGGTGGATGTTCCGTTTCAGGTGAGTCTATTGCCATTACCGGAGAAACAATCTGCATTATTGAGGCCGGATGTGAACGCGCCTGGATTCGCGCTTTCGACCAAGGGCTACATGCTATGTGGTCTGCACCGCTCATTCACGAAATCGGCACACATTCCATTGAGTCCTGCCCGGACGGGGTGATTGTTCAGACCGGAACAGTAAACGAAGCGACGATTTCGCGCTACACCTGGTATCAGTCGCATGGCGAATTAGGAGGTGATGAATTGCATTGTAGCAATCAGGTTGTAGTGCGATTCAGAGAGGGCCTGGTTGATGATGCATTTCTTCAAGATCCGTCGAAACGTTTTGGCCAATTGGCAGCACTCCTTCCTCCTGCCCTTTTGGATCAAATGAATGCTGCCGTTGGATTTGACCTGGGTTCCAAGGGAGTGGTGACCAAGGTATTTCCATGGGTTCAACCGGGGCTATCTCCTTCCATCTCACGAGGAGGAGAGGAGGTATCGCTGGAGGGTTTTGAGAATGTTATGATGATTCATGTTTCAGACGCGCCAGACTGTGCGGAATGGGCTGATGATTTGGGTGCGCTTTTTCCCATGATTCGATACGCGGTGCCACATCATGTGCTCAAGTTGATGAGTGATCCTGATGATGAATACTATGTCAGTCAGCTGAGTTTAGCTTCGCACGATGCCTCCTTTGGGGGAATAAATGCGGTGGATGCATGGGAACGGAGCACCGGAAGTGCTGAGATCCGGGTGGGGGTTGTGGACGAAATCATCGACTGGGCGGTGCTCGATTTTGGGAGTGGAGCAATTGGAGATGGTGTAATCAAGGGAGGCTACAATTATGTTCAAGATTTTGATTTGGAGCTCAGTGACCTTCCTTCTACCGACCATTACCACGGCACAGCGTGCGCGGGTATTATTGGCGCGCGACGAAATGATGGGCTTGGAGTTGCCGGAATTGCCGGGGGGGATATTGCCAATGGAATTGATGGGGTGAGTATGTATTCACTGGTCATCTTTGAAGATCAATTTGCAGGAGTGGCCCAGGCAGCGAATGCTATTGTTCAGGGAGCTTCGGACATCAATGACGGAACTTTGGGTTTTGGGCTTCACGCCATGAATCTCAGTTGGGGCGGCCCCGAAGACCCGCTGTTGAAAGAAGCAATTGAATATGCCTGGTTAAACGATTGCATGATAGCCGCGGCACGAGGAAACTCAGGTTCAGACCAGGCTATTTATCCGGCGTGTTACAATGACGAACAGGTATTCTCGTGCGGAGCATGTGGTAGTGATGGGGTGTTGCTGGAACTTGGAGAAGATAACTACGCTAGTTCTTACGGCCAGAATATGGATGTATTGGCACCGGGGAATGGCGCGGACATACTGACCACATTTGTCACAGCACCCCTCGATCCAATCGAGGAAAGTGCTTACTGTCTCACGGAAAGCAATTATACCTGTTTTCGAAACACCTCAGCCGCCACAGCTCACGCAACGGGAACAATCGCTCTTGGTTTGGCATATGGGAGCTATATGGACTATCTGTTTCCGGAGGATCAAGAGCACCTTATTCAACTCAGTTGTGCTGATCCGTCCAATGCGACAACCGTGGGATACTCCGAAACGCAAGGCTGGGGACGCATCGATGCCGGTGCATACTTGCAGTTTCTCGACCCGGATTTGTTTCAATTGATTCAATTGGAATTCAGTCCGCAAATCGTTCAAACCGATCTCAATGCGAATATCCATTTAAGTGTTGCATTCGAAGATCTCGGGGTGGGGGACTATTCAGGTGAGTCGCTGCTGCTCTCACAAGAATTGGCAACGACATTATTGCCGACGGATATCCCATTTGCCGAATGGCCCCGTCTTCACCACACTACGGGTATTTCCAGCAATTTAAATTACCTCGGAAACAATCATGAGGGGCAATTTGTGACGAGTACCATAGACAACGAGGTTCACGTGAATTGTTCCATCCAGCTATTCCATATCACCGCCGATGGCAATGGAAATGCACTGGACACCTGGATTCCATGCTCACCGGAAGAAGCGCGGGGTGCTTATTCATTGCTTATCAAGCACCAATCAACCCAATGGATCGAAGAACCATCGGAGGCGGGTATAGCGCTGTTTCCGAACCCCACGGAAGGGACCATCCATCTTACTTGTGACCTAAGCAACTTCTATGAATGGGAAATACTCGACCACCTGGGACGCAAAGTACACAAAGGAACTTTTCAAGGAAATGCATGGGATATCAACGTCGAGAGTTTACCACAGGGTGCTTATAGCCTTCGACTCCATGTATCCGAAAACAAGCAATATTCAATTCACTTTATAAAACTGTAACATTATGAGAAGTAAGCTAGTGCTGTTAATGGCGTGCCTTATAGGTATGCTGGCCTGTAAAAAGGACGACAACCTCCCCGTGGACTGCAAAGGAGAGACAGTTTTCCAAACCGTGACAGAGGACTGCGTTCCGATCTACTTTGACAATTTGCCCGGTCCGAATATGGTTGAAGAAATCAGTGGGGACGTGCGTATATCCGTCGCGGATTGTAACCCCAATGATCATTCAGAGATTCTCTACGTTAATCGAAATGACGATGAGTACGCACTTTTCACAATGAATATAGAAAACAATCAGTACAGTATTCTAGGCACATTTGCGGAATTCGTTGTAGCCACTTGGATGGACGACGGATGGATATACTTCGTGAATGGGGGGATATTTCAGCGGATTCACCCGGAAAGTAATGCAATTGAGGTTTTGGCAGACGATTCGTTTTCCTATTCACTCAAGCGCAACTATGATGGCACGCAGCTCATTAGAGATGGTTTGGATTCCATGGAAGTGCGAGACCTCTTCGGAAACACAACCATGTATCCTTCTATAGGAAGTCCTCTTGTTGATTGGGGACACCCGGATGGCAAAATTTTGGCCGTCAACGGACACTTGCTGGATATCTATTCGGATTTTGAAAGTGCTCCACTTTCACTCGACGTCGGTCAAGACTACATCCGAGGGGCAGTGTGGACACCGGATTATACCCGAGTTGTTTTTACAACGATTGGAAATACCTACCTGTACCACCCTGAAACACAGGAGGTCACCACACTGATTGAATCGTGCAATGCCTTGAGTAACAGGCCGCAATTTACTACGGAATCAGGGATATACCTGACTCATAGCGATTACCAATGGATTGATTCCCTTCACTATGAAGCGGCAGCCGATCTGGTGATATTTGATTGGCAGACAGCCACGTACGAATTTATAGACACGCCTGTTGAATAGTAACCGACAACACAGATATGAAAACACTAGAGATACTACCAATTATTGCAGCTGTGATTCTTATGGGTTGCAAAAAAGACATTGAAAATCCTTCCGATTGTACGCCACAATCCAACTACCCGCATGTCGCTGAAGAATGTGTGAGTATATTCATCGACAACATGCCCGGCCCGAATATGACGCAGGTCGTTGAGGGCGATACATTGATTATTGGTTTCGATTTCAATCCCAACTATCGCGATAGCATTCTTTATGTCAACAAGGTTGGGGATCAACTGGAAATGTATGTAATGGATCTCAACACAAATCAGTACGCCGCATTGCATTCGAGCACCAATGGCATAAACCCCAAATGGATGGCGGACGGGTGGATTTACATGAATAAATTTGAGACAATGGAGCGTATTCATCCGCAAACCGGTATTGTCGAAATTCTCGGTCCGGATTCTATGTCACACATGGATCGCAACCACGACGGGACACAGTTTGTTCTCCGAAATTCAACTGAAATGGTGATTCGGGATCTGGCGAACAACACTACGCACTATCCACACCTCTCTGTGACACAACTGAATTGGAGGCATCCCGATGGCAAGGCAGTGGGAACTTTACTAAATAAGGTATTGGTTTATGACGACCTCTTCACCGAACCAACAGCTTACGAGGTAAGTGATGAGTACGTTGCCTCTGTGTGTTGGTGTGAGAATTACACGAAGATCCTTTTCTCCACAGAAGAGGGCTTGTTCTTATTAGACCCTGCAACTACAGAAGTCCATCATTTGCTGGAAACTTGCAATGCCCGGCAGAACTTTCCTTTTTACTCAAATGCGGACGGCACGTATGTTAGTCACAGTGAAAATTACTGGATTGACGACACACATTATTCTCGGAATCAGTTTCTCGCATCATTTCAATGTTCCACTGGCATATACGACATAATCGACACTCCATTGGAGTAAACGCTTGGTTAGCAGACCAAGGGTACGGTCTGCTTTATTCTTCATGATCGAAGGCCCCGACATTCAGGAGTTTATCCGGAATACGGGGCCTTCTAGCCATCAGAAATGCAATTGGTTCGTTGCAGAACCCATCAGCACGGTAAAGCTATATGGTGTTGATTACGATTTGATCAGTCTGACCGACTTAGACGCCCTGTTGCCGATGGAAATCTTCATGATGTACACACCGCTGTTCAATTGACTCATCTCCACGTGGGTAGTCAATGATCCTTGAGGGAAAAGCTGAGATTCTACCAATTGTCCCTGGAGGTTGTACACATCAATGATCCATTGCTCGTCTGCATTTTCCCGCTGAACCT
This sequence comes from Flavobacteriales bacterium, assembly GCA_020437755.1. Classification (GTDB taxonomy): domain Bacteria; phylum Bacteroidota; class Bacteroidia; order Flavobacteriales_D; family Sanyastnellaceae; genus JADFAK01. The sequence continues at coordinate 10,102 of JAGQVX010000041.1, read as the reverse complement.
GCACGTGATCGGCAACCGGATTTGGAAATACTTCAGCCGATAACTCCAGTCGATTGTCTTCTGTTTCGCTGACCTCGAGAATCACCCCGTTCAGTGCATGAATCATCCCATAACCAAAGACCGGATCCCAACCTGCATCTCCGTAATCAATGCACGATTCCCAAATCTTCTGTCTCACTTGCGAATTGTTCAAATTCGGATTGGAAGCCATCATGAGTCCGGCGAGACCTGTAACGTGTGGACAGGCCATGGATGTACCTTGCAAATAGTCGTATTGGTCGCCTGGAACTGTACTCAGGATGCCATAACCGGTATTTAAATCACCGCCTGGCGCCACTACTTCCTGCTGATTACCGTACTGAGAATAATCAGCCAGGTACATATTGAATCCGTCGGTGCCGATGGAACCCACTGCCATGCAGGCGTCGAACGCGGCCGGATAGGCAATGACGTTGGTTCCGTCGTTTCCGCTGGCTACACACAGGAGTTTACCTGCATTGTACGCTGCATTGCACGCTTGTTCCAGAGCAGCACTTGGAGTGCCACCACCCAGACTCATGTTCACGACACCCACCCGATCAATCGATGCAATATCATACAGTGCATCCACGATAGCTGCATCAGAGAAGTTGCCAAACTGAGGATCATACGTGGCATCGGTAACCTTAGCGAAGTAGACCGTATCATTTACCATCCCGGCAATTCCAATGCTGTTATTGATCGAAGCTGCGATTGTTCCCGTTACGTGTGTTCCGTGAATCTGACTGTCGTTGTCGGGATAAGGATCAGCATCGTTGAAGCCATAATCCCATCCATACCACACCTGATTAGCCAAATCACTGTGGGTATAATCACATGCGTCATCAATCACGGCCACAACGTTCCATGAATTACCGGTTTCCAGGTTCCAGGCTTCATCTGCCCAGATTACGTAAGGTCCCCACTGGTAGTCCCACCATTCATCATTTGGAGTGAAGTTATTTGAGTAGTTGTTCTGGGGCTCTATGAACAGAATACCCTCCACTTGTTTCCCTGCTTTGACGATTTCCAACACCGATTCAGGAGTTCCTCCCGGCAAATCGAAGATGTAGTAGTTGGTGGCCTGAGGGTTTGCACTTTGCCGGAAAATAGAGCTTAGCCCATACTGTCCCAGGAAAGGAGCGATGTTTGGATCTTCGAGTGTCTTGCCAATGGCCATTTCAATCCATACTTTGTCGCAATTTACCTGATTCCAGTAGTCGGCATTCCCTTCATTTTCAAGTGCATACCAGTGAATATCTGATTCGATCCGATCTTCACCTTGCAGGGCTTCGTGCTTCCCTCCTTCTCCACCTTCACTCGGATTATCGGGAACGTCTTTCGATACGGGAGTTTCGTACCCGTTCACGTCGCAAAGATCATTTGCCGAATGGCAAGCCGCGAGGGAGAGTACGGCCAGAGCAAGTGCGATTTTGCTGATGTTTAAACAGTTCATGGCTTTTATGGTTTAAGGTTGAAATTACTTACCAAACACGACCAGGTTAAAACCGCGGTCACTCAGGTTGCCGTTCATATCGTAAGTGCGAACTGTCACTTGCGACGGACTGGCGCCATAGGTAGGGATAGCAACTCCAGGGGCAAGATCGTTGTGAATAGTACATACCATGGCCGGATTGGTAGCAACCGAGAAGAGTCCGGCAGGAAACTGCACCAAATACACTCCGGTTGAAATTTTCGATGTGGAAATCACGTTGTGTGCGTCGAATGCCACATTGGAATTGCCCAGGATATCTACACTACACCACGATTTGGCGAGCTCTTCATCATCCACAGTATCCCCTCCACCTGTAGGTAAATCTACCGAATTTCCATTAGAAATTGAAAGGGTGTTTCCGTTGATCGAAAGTGTTTGGATTTCATTGTCCGGATCGGCGTCTGCATCGTCTACATCCGCACAAGTTTGAGCCATAAAGGCAAATGGTACGGTTACCATTGGGCTTGTCCCTAGCACTTCATAATTGCTGCCCCCATTCGGATCAACGGCAACTTGCAAATCGTAAGTTCCCTGATCCCAGGTAATGGCTGAGAAGTTGTCGCTTGTTGAACCGTCGCCAAGATCGAGGTTTACCAGACCAAAGGCGTTGGTCGTAACACTATGCGTTTCCTGATATACGTCGGCATTGTTCTCGAGGATGGTGAGTTGAACGCTCACTGCGGTATTGGCCATAGGCTCACCGGCAGTATTGCGAATTACAGATTGATACTTGATGTATTGAGGCACCTGGGCCACCATTTGAGTCATTGGAATCAAAAGGAAAAGGAGGATAAATTTTAAGGTTTTCATGGCTATTAGAATTTCTGAATGAGTACTGATGAATTGATTTGATTGGATTGTCGCACTTGCACGACATAAGATCCCGACTGCAGGTCGGTCAGATCTATGGTAAGGCGGTTGGTTGCCTGCGCACGCTCGCTTTTCACCAATCGACCATTGAGGTCGAAAATGTCTACGGTCACCGCGTTTGCCCCCCCTACCCAGGATACCTGAATGTAATCGGATGTGGGATTGGGGAATACCTCCAGTTCGAGTTGATCGATCTCCCGCACTCCGATTATCTGGAGTTTGGTTTGCTGAAAACCCTGAGTCATGACAACGGTACCTGAGTGGGTTTCGATTGCCGGTTCCCCGAGGGTAAAGTCCACACCAACGGTTGTACCGCTGAAAGAGTCTCCGCCGGAGGAAATCGCTTCCTGGGCGAAGATTACGCTTGTGGAAAGCGTAAGGATGAAGATTAACATGTGCTGTTTCATGATTGCTGTTTTTCGATGAACCAAAATTCAGTCGAAATGCAATCATGAGCCTCAGGGAGACTACCCGAAACTAAAAATCAGGGTTTTCCCCTAGTTTTTCGAAATGTGTTGATTTACAAATGATTAACCTATCAAATCCTTGGTTATTGCCTCTTTTACCAGTCCTGCGGAATTGCGGACTCCCAGCTTCTGAATCAAATTGAGACGATGCGACTCAACGGTTTTGGGGGAGATGAACAGGCGTTCGGCAATCTCAGCGGTTGTGAGTTCTTCCACGATCAGTTCGAGGACTTCCTTCTCCCTGCGGGTAAGTTTGGGCATGTACGACGGGCGCACCGACTCCCCCAAAGACGCCGAAAGCAGAGCTTCCTTGATCTCGTTCTGCAAATACTGTTCGCCCTGGTGCACCTTGGATATGGCCTCCAATAGCTCTTCCCTGCTCGTGTTTTTCAGCAAGTACCCCGATGCCCCGTTCTTCATCATATTCTTCACGAGCATGGTTTGGTTATAGGTGGTAAGGGCTATGATGCGCAGTTCGGGATACAATCGCTTGTACTCTTTGCATAAGTCAACTCCGTCGCCATCCGGCAAATGGATATCCAGTAGCAATACATCGGGCAGCTCCGCTGCTAGTCCGTCGTTGGACGCCGCAGCCGTAGGGTACGCATGAACCAGCTCCATACCTTCGGCATGGTCCAGGATTTCCCTGATTCCGCTCACAATAAGTGGATGATCTTCGGTGATGGCTACGCGTATCAAGCTTTTGAAATTTGACTTAAACCGACCTCAAAGTACGTAAATGTTCCTTTACCGGGGGCAGATTCTATGTTCATTTCACCATCGAGGACCTCCACACGGTTCTTGAGGTTCTTCAGTCCAATGCCGTTGCTTTCAATCGGACCATGAATATTGAAGCCCTTTCCATTGTCTTCAACAGTCACACCCAATACTGAATCCCGACGATTGAGTTGAACCATGATTTCGGTGGCTTCAGCGTGCTTCAGGGTGTTGTTGATCAGCTCCTGAACGATTCTGTACACTCCCAGTTCCACGTTTTCCGGTAATCGGTTTTCCATACCAAAGTGCTGAAAGTCGATTTCAATCTGACCCGAAGACCTTATTCCACTCAAAAAACTATCAAGTGCCTCTACCAATCCGTGATTCAGCAGCATTTCAGGCATCATGTTGTGTGCAATGCGACGTACTTCCGTGCTCGCCTCGTCCAGAGTATTCAACGCTCCATCGAGCCGCGCCGACTCGGAGGGTTCCAGGTGATTCTGCACTGCACTGAATTGCAATTTGGCGGCTGCCAGCAAACCGCTCAAACCGTCGTGCAAGTCCTTCGCAATGCGCAAACGTTCCTTTTCCTCACCCTCCAGGTACGATTGAATGGTGTTGACTTTTTGTTCCCTGCGCACCAAGTCCACTTCCTTTTTATAGAAATCGCGGCGTTGTTTCAGGTTGTAGAGGAACATGCCCAGTATCACAGCCAGCAAAATCCCCCCACCCAGAATGGCATTTCGCATGAGCTTTTCCTGGCGGATACGCGAGTCTTTTTGCTCAATTTCCAGTTTATTGGCCAGGAGTTCCTTGTCCTTTTGCACTGTTTGGTACTCAATTTCCAACTGTTGGAGGCGATCCACATTATTCTGATTGAACGTTTGGTTGCTCACTTCTGTGAATTTCTCGAGATAACTCAGAGCCACATCGTGTTGATTGCGCGTCTTTTCCACTTCATAGAGCATCCAGTAGCAATCGGCCTTTAACTCACGACTGTCCATGGTGATGCCGTGTTTCAACCCCTCGGTGAGGTAGTATTCGGCGCTGTCGAGCTTTCCCGTCTCCAACAATCGGGACCCCAGGTTCATAGCCGCGTTTCCGAAGTAGTACAACCTTCCTATTTTCAAGGCGTGGGCATACGCCAAATGGGCATGTTTCAACGCGAGCGGGTATTGCTTCAGATCGGCGTACAGGTCGCTCAAATTGTGATTGGCCAGGTACAGATCTTCTTCATCTCCCGTAGCCTGGGCAATACCGATAGCCTCCTCATAAGCAGCAATCGCATCATCGAACTGGCTCAGCGCTCCCCTGGCAAAACCCACATTGATCAACGCACTGGCGATGGTGGTGCTGTCGGTAGTTTGCAAGCTGGCCTCATACCCCCTCAGGAAATAAGGCAGTGCGTTGTCGGGTTGTCCGGCGTCCATAAGCACCCCACCCACATTTCCACATACAATTGAAATGTGACGATATGAACCTAAACTATCGTAAAATTCAATGGCCTTGTAGTAGTTCTCGGCAGCAAGGTTCCATCGGCTTTGGAAGTTGTAGACTACTCCCCTGTTGGTGTACAGATTGGCCAGGTCCTGAAGCGATCCGGCCAACTCAAAGCGTTCCTGGGCCTTGTTGTAATAGTCCAGAGCCCAGGCAAACTTACCCGCATCGCTGGAAACGATTCCGCAATACATGTAAGCCTTCCCTTCGTCAATGAGTCGATTTAGTTTTTTCGCCCGGTCGGCCGCTTCAAGATATATAAGAATGGCCGTGTCGGGACATAGTGGTTCAAGGGCGTAACCGAAATCCAACAGGAACCGGCATGCGGTGGAATCGTCGGGCAATTGATCGAGCTGCTTAAGGTCGTCCGCGCTGAGTTCAGAAGCGTACTGCCGGAGATCTCCTGAGCGGATCAACTGAAATTGTGAAGTTGCCGCTGAGCCCGTGAAAACCCCGGTGACACATAGCATGACACGCATTGCGCGGAGCGCCATTTGCCGAATGGCGACCCATTGAAATAATAAACCTGCACGGTCCACCCAAGATTTCGACTCAAACATTCGTGTATGGATATAGAACCATTAAACTACTACTTATGAATCGACAAGTTACACTCTTTGTTCTTATGACGGTGCTGTGTTTCAGTGCCAGCGGACAAGTTAACACTCCCATTCCGCTGTATCAATACGACGGTGCCAACGCCGGTGCACGTCTTGAGATGGCCGATTTTAATCAGGATGGTAATATAGATTTTGCCCTTCCGAGTATTGAAGGAATTCGGATTTTCGAGAATGGACCTTTTGAAGAAAACACCTGGATCCCCCTCAACTTAGAAACCCTGAGCAGCACGGTACCATTGAATTTGCATGCCATTGATCTGGATCAGGACGAAGATGAAGACCTCATATTTGCCGGCGGTGATATGATCGTTATTTTCTTCAATGAAGGCGATTTCAATTTTACTCAAGCCATTATTGCCGATTCACGATTTGATTCGTATTGCCGCGAACTGGCCTTTGGCGATGTGGATATGGACGGCGATCTGGATATTGGTTTTGCGGTGTTCAGCGACGTTTTTTGGGTCGAGAATATTGATCAATGGCAAGATGTTGATTTCCACGACATCAGCAGCGATTACGATAACTTTGGGTTTCGCGGTGCCTCCTGGATGGACTGGGATGGTGATGGCGATCTTGATTTGATCGGACATACTGCCGCCAACGTGGACAATATTGTGGTGTTTATTCAGGAAAATGACACTACTTGGGCAGGTGAAAATATTCCCGGCACCGGCGGAAGTGTGTACTCAACCGGATTTGCCGATTTGGATGGCGACGGAATCCTCAGCATTGGTATGGGTTGTCTGCAAAACATGCAATTCTTCGAACCGGGAGGAGAAGACCTCGTGTATATAAACTGGTATGATGGATTGGCCGATGGCGGACAGTTTGTGGACCTCAACGGCGACGGACAAATGGAATGGACTCAGATTGGCTGGGGGGGCGGAAACCTGGTGTATGTTGAATTCGACACCGATGGCAATCCCATCTCTTCCCCACAGGACTTCGGTTTCGACCTCCCCTCGGCACACGACCTGGTGTACGTGGATGGCAATGGAAACGGGATGCTCGATTTGTATTTCAGCGACTACCAAGGACCGAGTACGATTGGTGTAGTACCCGATTTTGAATTGGGATCAGTCGGAATCAATGAATTGGGCAAGACCCAGGAGGCATGGTATTTTGATGGCGTCATTCATCTGCCTTCGGGAAGTGAGGTTGGATCAGAGTATACCATTTACCACACGACCGGACAAGTCCTGGCACATGGAATTGTGGAGCGTGACAAGCGCATTGATGCCGTGGAGTTCTCCGGACAGTTGATCCTACTTGAAATGGAAGGGTATAATGTGTCGCGGTTGCTCATTACGGAATAGCCAAGAATGCTCATACGTCAGCCGAATACCTGACCTATGACAGGGAAAGATTCGCAAATTCTTTGGAAACTTTGGTCTTCAATCAATTCAATAGAGCCATGAAGAATATTCTTGTTTCCACCGATTTTTCCGGACCTGCCACTAACGCAGTTCACTACGCGGCTGAGTTGGCTCGCGTAACACATGCTACACTGACCCTGTTTAGTGTGTACAAGTTGAGTATCCATGCCAGCAATTCGCTTGCCTCTACCGACTTGATTGAGCATCTGGTGGCGGAGCAACAGGAGAAACTCACTGCGCTGAAGGTGGATTTGGAAGCCACCTATTCCATTGATGTGCAATGGGAACTCAGAAGGAACGAGACCATAGAGAATTTGAAGGATTATTGCGGTTCGCATCCGGTTGACCTGGTAGTGATGGGGATTCAAAGCAACCTCACCGAGTACAAATTGTTTGGAAACACCACCACCGAAGCCGTTCAGCTCATGCAGTTTCCGCTTTTGGTGGTGCCCAATGACATTCAGTTCACGGGAATTCACAAGGTGATTTATGCTTCTGATATCTCCTATTTGAAAGAACACTGCGAAATGACCTACCTCAAGAATTTGCTGGATGCTTTCGATGCGTCGCTTGATATTCTGCATGTTCAGACGGATGGCCGGGAGGATCACGAGACTTTTGAGCGCGTTATAAATGAGATTTTCGGTGATCGGGAGCACCAGTTCCGTTATGTTTCCAATCCACGGGTGGATGACGGAATAGCTCAAGGATTGGAGGAAAATCCATCCGATCTATTGGTGATGATTCCGCACAAGCGCGGCTTTATTGAGTCCATTTTCAAGGGAAGTCGCACCAATCAGATGACCGTACGAACGCGCATACCGTTGTTGGTGATTCCCATGATATAATGGAATAAAGTCGGCTGTTTAGGGGAAAACATATAGGATTTTCAACCCACAAGGGTGAGTAGTTGTGCGGTCCTCAACGTGGAAATCCGTGGTATTCATGGAGGTGTGTAGGAAAGATTTTACAATAATATGGCATGCGCCAAATGGGTGGGTTATATCATGAGCCGTACCATGCCGGGCTTAGCCGGCAACACGTTGTTGGAAGTCAATCAACATATGTTAATAGAATTAACGAATATTATAATCGAACATCACCATGTGGTTATTACTTTCGCGCCCGATTTTGAAATCAACAAACTGAAAAACAACAAGGTAACATGCAAAAAAGGCGAGTGATTCTGGTCGACCCCAATCACCTGGAAGGGCATATCAATGCAAAGATCCTTTCGAGCACCATTGAGGACGCAGAAGTGTACGATTTCCGCGATCCCTTTGAGGCCCGGGACTTTGTACAGCGCTACGGCATTTGTCCGGATGTAATTGTACTGAGTGAAAGCTTCGATGCCCTGCGCTCCCAGATTGATCAATGGCTCACGGAATGCCATTCCAACTGCGAATTGTACACCATGTGTGACGTCCACTCCACCAGAGCAACTACTGCAAAGAACACTGTTTCACGCAGTATGCTTCACGACCAGCTTCAGCAGATTATGAGCGCGTCCTAAGTTGGTTGAGAGCTCAATAAGTTACGACGCGCTACCATTTGATCATTTAACTCCATTATTCCTCACTTGATCGACGACAATAAGACATCGTCCAATCACTTCCACAAGAATATCCTCAATATCTATAAGTTACATTGAGAGTATTCGATTCCCCTCGGCACGTCAAAGACATGGGACTACGAGATCATTATTACCTCAATGCAAGTTTAGGATGCAAGCAACGTCTTTTATATTTCGACCGTTCGTTTCATGCAATACCATCTTTGCTTTTATAAACAGATCGAAACCCTCATGATTTCATCCATTCGATTTCAGGATCCGACCGACGGGTTTATACTCCCGGACGACGGTATTATTTCTCCGGCCGACGGGTTTATTTTTCGATCAATGGAGTTCTAGTAATGGAGCGACGTGTTTATTTTTTGGACAAAGGCTTCCATTTTCTCGCACACACCTTTATGGTATTAACACCCGTGTTCCCGATCGGAGAAGGTGCGTTTTAGGTTTAATCACATGCATTTATTTTCTGATCACCTTCATTTATTTTTTAGTCACTGGCATTTATTTTAGAATCACCCGCGTTCATTTTAGAATCACTCGCGTTCATTTTAGAATCACCGGCATTTATTTTAGAAACACCGGCGTATATTTTTGAATCACTCGCATTCCATTTTTAGTCACCGGCATTTATTTTCCGATCACACGCTTTCCATTTACAGGAATCTCCGTTAAACTTCCGAACAAGGTCGTTCAAGCTTTCGGCGAAGGCCTTCGGTTTTCTGTCACAGGCATTCCCGCTGAATTCCTCAGCGTGCTTTCTGATTGAGCCTTCGTTTTAGATTTTGATAGGTGCGTACATTTTTGGGAGAGGTTTGTTAAATTCTATGATTGGCGGGGATTTTTCGGTGGGTGGGGGGGATTAATGAAAGAGGATGTGGACAGCTGGTGTTCATCAACAAATAATCTAGCATTGAAGTTCAAATCCTAACTACACTTATTGGCAGTATTCATAAAAGAAGAAAGGCATCATTTATAACACAGCACCAGTTCCTTGATCGTTTGAGCCCGACTCACAATAAATCAAGCCCCAGAATTCAGCATGCTTTCAGGACTTTCTTTATTCCGTTTCTCACGGGTAGGTTTGGTTCAGAAAATGAAAAAGCCCATGTACTTGGCACTGGGCTTAATCAGAGTGATCCCGACAGGATTCGATCCTGTGACCTTCCCGCCTCAGGCGGGACGCGATAACCGACCTTATCCATGATATGGTGGTTGGGACATACGGATTCAAGCTTTACTACAACGAAAAAAGCCTCTCCATCATTGATGAAAAGGCTTATTCTTTTGTCGGGGTGGCAGGATTCGAACCTGCGACCTTCCCGCCTCAGGCGGGACGCGATAACCTGGTGCATATGGTATGTTGAGGTATCACGTAGATTTTTAGAACTCCTTAATCGAGTAGGAAGATAGGGATTAGTTCCCTATCTGTCCTCTCACACCACCGTACGTACGGTTCCGTATACGGCGGT